>NZ_JAHHUL010000002.1:0-300000 GCF_019008365.1 Phosphitispora fastidiosa
CCACAGGTTCCTCAACCACAGGTTCCTCAACCACAGGTTCCTCAACCACAGGTTCCTCAACCACAGGTTCCTCAACCACAGGTTCCTCAACCACAGGTTCCTCTACTGCAGGTTCATAGTGGTCTATCACCGCAGGCCCCGCATGAATACCGGTTCCCGGTTGCGCAGTATCTTCAGCCAGCGCCATTCCTGGGAAAGAAACCAAAAGGAGCATAATCAGCACCAGGAAACCGGGAATACCCCAGCTTCGATTTCGCATAATACCCTCCTTTCTTTAACAATCGATTTTTACCACAAGAAACCTTTTCACAGGTAACTCTACAACATCAGGCACCCGGAAAAGGCTTCATGGACTAAGTACATTATAACGCAGCATGTGACTGCTTTCACCAAGTATAATCTGGTGTCAGTGGGATTGTTTTCTGGAAAATAACCTTAAACCAATATGGCGAGCTGTTTAGCGGTTTTCCACCCCGACGCCGGAGCAATCCAACCTTGTTCTTGGCGAAACCACAGACTAAACCGCCAATTCGGCGTCTCGCCTCAGTGGTGGCACCGCCATCCGTGGCTCCGGTCTGCTGTGTGAGACTTTGCGCTTTAGCGCCTTAGTCGAACGGCACACTCCTTACGGGTGTGAGCTTCACTGAAGGGAAAAACAAAAACCGGTAACAGCTCCGCAGTCGCGTGAACTTATTACCGGTATTAGAAACAAACTATTTTGCAAAAATGTGGCTTCCAATCTGTCTTATAATTGTCCGGGACCATACCCATTTACTCTGAGCTGTAGCCGGATTCCAATAATAGATCGCCCCATAAGAGGGATCCCAGCCATTTACAGCATCCTGCACAGCTTTATATGCTGTTTCATCAGCAGCCAGTTTGATCTGACCGTCATCCACTGCAGTAAAAGCCCCAGGTTGATAGATAACGCCAGGTATGGTATTAGGGAAATCAGGATGCTTCACCCTATTAAGGACTACGGCTGCAACGGCAACCTGGCCCTCATAGGTCTCCCCCCTGGCCTCTGCATGAACCGCCTGGGCAAGCAGGTTAAGGTCACTTCTGGAAAAACTTCTGGACACTGTCAGGGTTGCCCGGGAAGACGATCCCGGGATATTCAGAACCTGTCCCGGATAAATTGTATTAGCAGATAGGCCATTGGCCCTTTTTATCTCATCTACAGAGACACCGAAACGTTTGGAAATCAAGTAAAGGGTGTCTCCCCCGGTAACTTTATAACCTGAGCCGGAACCTGATGAACTGTTCCCGGAAACGACAAGCTTCTGGCCTGGGTAAATCCAGTCACTTGTCAATCCGTTTGCTGATTTAAACGCAGAAACCGGAATTCCGTACCTCTTGGCAATAAGATACAGGGAATCGCCCTTCTGAACCGTGTATGTATCAGAAGCACTGGCAAAACCAGCTGTTAAGACAATCAGAAGCATGGTAACAACCACAATCATCGTGTTTTTTAAAACATTTTTTTTCACTCTATACCCCCTTTCCTTTACCCGGACAAGTCCGGTGTCTTAAGTATAAAGGAAAATACCCTTAGGGATAAGGGTGAAAAAATATCCAATTTCACCAGCAAGCCCCATACTGTAGAGTATGGGGCTTATCCAATCTGGCTGGGAGTATTCCAGCAGTTTATTTTTATACCAATTTTTTCTATTAGCTAAACCAGGTCAATCAGGAAAAATATAATTCCCGCCACCAGCGCCGATAAAGGAGCTGTCAAAACCCAGGCATTCACAATGTTCCGGGCCACGGTCCAGCGCACCGCAGACATGCGTTTGGTCGCCCCTACACCCATTATGGAAGAAGAGATGACATGAGTTGTGCTAACAGGCTTGCCAAATAAAGAGGCGCCTATGATAACCAGCGCCGCCGATGTTTCGGCTGCAAATCCGTGAACCGGTTCCAGCTTGATAATCCTGGAACCCATGGTTTTTATAATCCGCCAGCCGCCAATAGATGTGCCCATGGCCATGGCAGTGGCACATGCTATAACCACCCATAATTCAACATGGAACTCCTTAAGGATCCCCGCAGATACCAGGGCTGCAGTAATTATACCCATCGATTTCTGGGCGTCATTGGAGCCATGACTGAAGGCCATAAAGGCAGCCGACACTATCTGCAGCTTAGAAAAGTATTTATTTACTACACTGGGGGCAACATTACCCACCAGAAAAAATATCAGGCGCATTACCATAAAGGCAATAAAGAAGCCAATGATAGGTGATGCAATGAGGGGTACAAATATTTTTTCCAGCAACGCTGCACCATTAAGCACTGCAAATCCCTGACTGGCCACTACGGCTCCGGCCACCCCGCCGATTAAAGCATGGGAAGAACTGCTGGGCAGCCCATAATACCATGTAAACAGATTCCATATGATGGCTCCCAGCAAACCGGCTATTAAGACCTTGTTATTAATCAAATGCGGGCTGACAATACCGCTGCCAATGGTCTCAGCAACCTTTGTACTAACAAGTGCACCTACAAAGTTAAGGACTGCAGCCATAAATATGGCCTTGGCCGGAGTGAGCACCCGGGTTGATACAGAAGTTGCGATGGCATTGGCCGTGTCATGAAATCCGTTAATAAAATCAAAGACCAGCGCCAGCATGATGACAATTGCTATAAGCAGCAAATCAGGCATATTTGACCACAACCCCACGAATCAATTTGGCAATCTTTTCACACCTGTCCAGGGCTGTCTCCAGTTGTTCAAAAACCTCTTTCCATTTTATCACCATGATGGCATCATTACTGTTTTTAAACAGATCAGCAACCCCAAAACGATATATCTTATCACCCTCAGATTCGAATTTTTTAATGTCATAGCAGATATCTAAAATCTGTACTGTGTTTGATTTCATTTTCTTCAATAATGATACGGCATCCTTAACCTTTTCGGTTGCCTGCACAAAAACATCGACCATTTCCCGGAACTTCTTATCAGGCTTCCCGGCTTCATAAATTACCATCTTTTCAACAGTACTGCACACCGAGTCCAGAACCTCATCTAGTTCCCGCGCCAGACTGTAAATATCCTCCCTGTCAAAAGGGGTCATGAAAGTCTCATTAAGCTTGTCAATAATCTCGTCAGTAACCCTGTCCCCTTTTTGTTCCACAGCTATGAGTTCATTCAGCCTTTCATCCATTGTTTCATGTTTTGCCATCATATCCTGGAGCAGTACTGCCCCCTGATGCAAAATAGTAGCTGCTTCTTCAAAGAGCTCGAAAAACATAGCATCAGCCGGCTTAAATCTCCTAAACATAGTTTCTGTCTCCTTTTTGTTTATTTCCCGAGAAATCGTATCCTAAAAACACCAAGGCATTGTAGAAACCCTATATTAAAATTACGTTAAGTCCTATTAAGATTATGTTAAGACCCAAATATATGTGTTTCGACTGAGTTCTTCATTTTCCTTTTTATTCAATGTTAATTTTATGTTAAATACCTTTACAGCTTTCTGTCAAAAAAAAATGCCCTGCTTCCCGTACAAAGAAACAGGGGCACTCAAACCCTGAAGAATAACTTATGCAAAGTCAGCAGTGACAACGTCACCTTTCTGTAGCGACTCTCTGACATTAATAATTCTCTGGTTCGCCGAACCCCTAAATGCCAGGGTCAAGTCCTTCCTGGATTCCATGAAAGGCCCATCTACCAAATAATCCGAGATCTCAAGAAGCTCCCTTACCGCAGGGTCCTCTTTGCCAATTTCAAGCAGTTCTTCCCATGTATACCCGGTGTATGTTATTATATCAAGGCCCTTTTCACGGGCCTTTTTTCCCAGCCTGGCAAAAGCCCCTGCCTGCATAAAAGGCTCCCCACCTGAAAAGGTGACCCCTTTTACCAGTTTTGTTTTTTCTATTAACCTGAGAATCTCGATATCTTCCATATCCCGGCCGCCTGCCGGGTCAAGGGTTTCCGGGTTATGGCAGCCTATACAGGCCCTTGGGCATCCCTGAGCAAAAACCACAGTTCTGATTCCCGGCCCATCTACCACCGATTCCCCGACGACACCCGCAATTCTTATCTTCATAAGCTACTCCTTATACCTAACCAGATCAATAAGCGCTTCATCAGCAATTCTTTGGGCCAGTTCATCAGGATACTCACCCTTGTAAATGACTTTATCCACCCCGGCGCTGATTAACAGCTTTACACATGAGACACAAGGCTGAATAGTAACATATACGGTAGCCCCCTCCAGAACATCACCATGCAGAGCTGCCTGTGCCACCACATTGGCTTCAGCGTGAACCGCCCAGCATAACTCATGCCTTTCACCGGAAGGTATTTGCAGTTCCTCCCTTAGACAACCTCTCTTGTCACAGTGGGATACACCTGATGGAGCGCCATTATAACCGGTACAGACAATATTCCTGTTCTTAACCGCGACAGCGCCGACTTTTCGCCTAAGACAGGTTGACCTGGTAGCAACCAGTTCGGCTATTTCCATGAAATATTGATGCCATGAAGGCCTAGACATGAAAAGTACCTCCTCTTTAACTTCATGTTCAACTCCATATTAAGCCATTACTCCCGTTCCAGCAGACTATGGCATACCCGGTCGCGAAGTTCGGCCTGTTTGGCATCATTGAACCTTTCAACGGTACTCAAATAACCTGTAATCCGGCGGACACGTTTAATATCAATGGAACCGCACATAGGACAGTCATCTTTATTGATAACACCTGTGTAATTACAGCTCATACAGTAATCCACTGGGAAGTTGATGCCGGCATAACCTATATCAGAATCTTTCATATGCCGGATAACCATTTCAATAGCTTCCAAATTATGTATCGGAGGGGACGGGAACTCAACATAGGTAATGTGACCCGCATTACAGTATTTATGATATGCTCCTTCAATAGAAATTTTATCAAAAATACTCATCTTATGGCCTACCGGGATATGGAAGGAGTTGCTGTAATATTCACCATCGGTAACACCCGGAATCTCGCCGTATTCCCTGCGGTCAAGGCGGACAAACCTGCCTGACAGGCCCTCTGCGGGAGTAGCCAGAAGGGTGTAGTTTAGCTGGTGCTCCTGAGTAGCCTGATTCATCTTGTTATACATAAACTCAACAATCTGCAGTCCAAGTTCATTAGCATCTGCAGATTCGCCGTGATGTTTGCCCAGCAGTGCCTTGAGAGTTTCTGCAAGCCCTATAAATCCTACCGACAATGTCCCCTGCTTGATAACTTCTTCAATATAGTCATTAGGTTTCAGTCCCTCTGAATCTATGTAAAGGCCTTGTCCCATAAGGAAGGGCATGTCCTTCACCTTAAGCCGGGCCTGAACGCTGTATCTGTGGTAAAGCTGCTTCACCGACAGGTCAAGTACTTTATCAAGCTCTTTGTAGAACTTATCTATATTGGTCCCTGATTTAATTGCAATTCTGGGAAGGTTAATCGTGGTAAATGACAGGTTGCCGCGGCCTTCAGATGTTTCGGGGCCGTTGATGTTTCCAATAACCCTGGTGCGGCATCCCATATAGCTGACTTCCGTGCCATACTGTTTGTTGAATGATGAATCCATAAAGCTGAAGGTTGGGTTCAGCCTTCTTGAGGCAACTCTGATTGCCAGTTTTAAGAGGTCATAGTTGGGATCTTCTTCATTAAGGTTAATACCTTCTTTAATTCTGAATATGATATTGGGGAAAATGGGGTTTTCACCCCTGCCAAGTCCTTTCTCATATGCCAGAAGCAGGTTCCTAACCACCTTGCGGGCTTCCGGTGAAGTATCTGTACCGATATTGAGGCTGGAAAAGGGCACCTGGGCACCGGCTCTTGAATGCATACTGTTAAGATTGTAAATGAAGGCCTCCATTGCCTGGTAAGTTTCATTTTCATCGGCATCCCTGACAAACTGGGATATATCAGTATCAAAGAAGGGGAATGCCTGTCCACCGTGCATATCATTCTGCGAACTCTGGAGAATTATCGCTGCCAGGGCAGTGGCTGAGGCAGGTCTCTTGGGAGGGCGGATATAACCATGGCCGTTATCAAATCCCTGGTTTAAAATCTTACCCAGGGGAATCTGAACACAGGTTAATGTTTTCCCATAGAAATCGAGGTCATGAATATGAATATCTCCATTTGTATGAGCATACGCCTGGTCTTCAGGGATAAGCCTTGAGAGATAATACTTCTTACTGGCTGCGCTTGCTATCTGAAGCATCTTAGCCGATGGGGAGTTGCTCACATTAGCATTTTCCCGGTTTGTTTCCACAAGTATTTCTTCTACTGCATCCATTAATTCCGACTTGGCATCCCTGATTCGGGTCCTGCTGGCCCGGTATAGTATGTAAGCCTTTGCCGTCCTGGCGTGGCCCTTCTCAATGAGAACCTTCTCCACCCAGTCCTGAACGTCTTCAACAGAAAATATGTTATCATTAAATTTTTGCCGCAACTGCTTAAGTACTTCCAGAGTCAGTTCCATAGCCAGGGTCCGGTCCTCTCCGCCTACGGACTGTGCTGCCTTAAAAATGGCATCAGTAATTTTGCTCTCATGGAATTCTGCCAGTCTTCCGTCTCTTTTCCGGATAGCTACAAAGCCACCAGTTCGGATAGAGCGCAGTTCCGTCAGATTTGCTGCTGTCAAACTCTCTTTTTCAAGAATCATTAAGTAATCCTCCCCTATGCTGTTTTGCCGATTTTTTTATTTAAATTGCATTTAAGCCCATATTTTTGCATTTAGGCCCATATTTCTCTTACTTAGCCTTTCTTTTTAACAGCTTCTCCAATTCATCAATAAAGCTGTTAATATCCTGGAACTGCCGGTAAACCGAGGCAAATCTTACATAGGCGACTTCATCCAGCTTCCTGAGCCTGTCCATCACAAATTCACCTATTTGTTCAGACCCCACCTCAATGTCCATTCTGTTCCTGATTTCCTTCTCAATATCGTTAACCATTTGTTCCATCTGCTGCATGGAAATTGACCTTTTTTCACCTGCTTTAATTATTCCGCCAAGAATCTTGGCCCTGTCAAACACTTCCCTTCTGCCATCTTTTTTAACAACAACAAGTGGAATCTCATCTATTTTTTCATAAGTTGTAAACCTTCGGCCGCAATCAGCACATTCCCGTCTTCTCCTGATAGCGTTACCGTCATCTGCCGGTCTGGAATCGAGAACCTTACTTTCCATGAATCCGCAAAAGGGACATTTCATATAATCACCTGAAGTTTTCAGAATTATTTCAAATCCCACAACATGTAGGGTACATTTTCATTATAGGACACTATATCTAGTGAGTCAAGGAAATTCCTCCCAAAACAGAAAGTTTAAATATTCGAAAAATAGAATGAATTAACGGCAAAAAAAATGGCCCCCTTATATAAATAAGGCAGTCATTTTTCTTTTAATAAACTGCATTATGAGTTGTGTCAGCATAGTCAGAAAGCTCAACAAGGATAACATCCAACCCAAGCTTTTTGATTTTATGCCAGGGTATTACCACATCATCACTCCGGCCCATAAAACTAAAAACCCTTCCATTGCCGGGTAATACAACTGACCTGATACGGCCCGCTTCAAGGTCAATTTCAATGTCTTTGATAAGTCCGAGTTTCTTTCCATTTAAAACATTGATAACTTCCCGCATTCTCAAATCCGAGATTTTGACCATTTCAGTCTTCCACCTCCTCATTCATATTATATGAGGGAGGTTGTCAGAATGTGCAGGCAACTTTTAGCTTCTAACTAAATATTCCACCAAACAGTTCAATAATTTTAAACCTTACTTTTATGTTTTTATAATTTTCCTTACTGCTCTCATGTTTCCCAGAGTCCTTTTCAGGGTCCAGAAGTTCCACTTCAGGATCCTCTGGGCCTTTTTCCACCGAGCTCTGTTCATAAACTGCGGATGCAGTGACCGCTTCCATAGCGAAAAAACCAGCCTCCGGTTCAGGTGCGCCCATTGACCTGGACACGTCTATAAAGCATAACGGCGGGAAAAGCACACACCACCAGTTTGCGCCCTGCCCGTGTCCAATAACAACCCTTACCGCTTCATAATTTCCGGCCGGGAGAGTCAGATCTCCGTAAGACTTCACCGGAAAATCAAAATTACCCAGCTGAACATTGACAGGGTAGTCTTCTCCCCAGGCCTTAACTTCCTCCGCAGCTATTGATTCGATTTCTTCAAGATGCCCCTGTGCAATTTTTCTGGCATCATCAAGGTTTTTGGCCTTACTGAACTCAGAAGTCATTTCCCTTACAATAAGGTCCCTGACTTTTCTTTTCAGCGCCTGGTCACGTTCACTGTCACTATTGGCGATTACGTGAAACCTGATAAGATTATACTGGTTATATGCTTCGACACAGACACCGGCATCATTACCGGTAACAGGCTGGCCTGCTTTTACTGACAGGTCCGTTACGGTATCTGCCTGGGCTGTAATTTCGGCGCCGGCTGCAGCTAAAGTCAGCATTACCGCCAATACCACAATTGCCGCTGCCGTTACTGATACAGCGCCTATCTTCGTAAGTTTGCTCCGCATAAATTATTCCTCCCGTCTTCCTATCTCTCTCTGAATCTGCTCTAAATATATCTTTTTACATATATCTTTTCACAAATTACCTTATTTTAATCTTTCACATGTGTTTTCTCATATGTTTTAGAGCAGCTTTTTCCAGGCGGGAGACCTGGGCCTGTGAAATGCCTATTTCATCGGCTACCTCCATCTGAGTCTTTCCTTCAAAAAATCTAAGTGAGAGAATCAATTTTTCCCGGTCACTGAGTTTGCGCATGGCTTCCCTTACGGAAATGCCTTCCAGCCAGTTCCCGTCCTGATTTTTTTCATCACTGATCTGGTCCATTACAAATATGGGGTCACCCCCGTCATGATAAATGGGCTCAAATAAGGAGATGGGCTCCTGAATGGCGTCCAGGGCAAAAACAACTTCTTCCCTGGGCATTTTAAGTTCGCCGGCTATTTCATTTATTGAAGGCTCCCTGGAATACCGGTTAACCAGACTGTCCCTGACCTGCAGCGCCTTATAGGCAACATCTCGGAGCGAGCGGGAAACCCGAATAGGGTTGTTATCTCGCAAATAGCGTCTTATCTCACCAATAATCATTGGTACGGCATAAGTCGAAAACTTAACATTCTGACCCAGATCAAAGTTATCAATTGCCTTCATAAGTCCGATACAGCCTACCTGAAACAGGTCATCAACATATTCGCCTCTGTTGGTGAATCGCTGAATCACACTGAGCACCAGCCTTAAGTTACCGTTAATCAGCTTGGAACGCGCACTTTTCTCACCGGCCTGCATGATTACGAACAACTCCCGCATTTCACTGCTGGTCAATACTGGTAGTTTCGATGTATTAACTCCACAAATTTCCACTTTGTTTATCATCATCAGCATGACACCCTTTCCGGTTTCAGGTTCACAGTTCATTAGGATTATTGCCAAAAAAAAATGGGTTTATACACATAAACCTTTGTGCCGTTCGGCAAAGTAAAGTTAACAGAAAAGAGGTTCCTCCGGTTAAGATGTCGAAATGTGAATCTACAAAAACTTCTATCAACCATAAGGCAGGTTTTTGACTTGGATAAAGAGTTTACCGCCCCCGCGGAAAATGATATTTTACCTGAAAATGAAATAAAGCAGCAGCAGGAAGCTCCAAACGGCACTGGACACCCTGGAAACAGGCAAAAAAACAAGAAGGGTATCTGGGCCCTTCTTGGCGCTTTGCTGCTGCTCCTGGGGAAACTAAAATACCTCCTGGTTTTTCTGAAATTTGGCAAATTCCTGACCACCTTTGGCTCCATGCTCCTTATGGTCTGGGTGTATGCCAACTTTTATGGCTGGATTTTTGCCGTTGGGTTCGTGCTGTTGATTTTCGTTCATGAAATGGGGCATTTTCTTACCGCCAAATTCGTTGGCCTCAATGTATCTGCCCCTGTATTCATCCCCTTTTTGGGGGCCTTTATTGCCATGAAAGACCATCCGGCTGATGCCGTTACCGAAGCCAAAGTAGCTATGGGAGGGCCGCTTGTAGGCAGTATGGGAGCATTTTTATGTGCTGCCATGTACCCCCTGTCAGGCCAGGATTTCTGGCTGGCTCTCGCATATTCAGGATTTATGATTAACCTATTTAACCTGATACCATTCCACCCACTTGACGGGGGACGCATCGTGTCAGCTATCTCCCCAAAAATGTGGCTGGTGGGGATTCCGCTTGTCATAGCTGCTGCCTTCAAGTTTTTTAACCCGATTCTTTTCCTGCTCCTCATCCTGGGCTTAACCCAGATATACCGCCAGTGGAAATCACCCAATCCGGAATACTATAATACTCCTCTAACCACCAGGGCAGCCTTTGCCGGTCTTTACTTCGGCCTGCTGATTATCCTTGGTATCGGCATGAAGCTCGTTCTTGATTATCACTCTATTTTGATAAGCGGTTGATTTCTAAAAGACTCTCCCTGTCTATACCTGTACCAGCGCCATTACCGCCATACCTACTAAAAGGGTCCAGACCAGGCTCCGTGTCTTTATGGCAACTCCGAAAGCCGGAACTGCAGCCACCAGATAACTGTTGGCAAAGCTTATTGACAGACCGCTTTCAGGCATTAAGATTGCCGGTGCTATTATGGCCGCCAGGACAGCTGCCGGGACGAAACCCAGCCACCAGATAACCGGCTCCGGTATCTTAAGCTTGCTTAAAATAACCATAGGGAACATCCTGGGGAGGTAATTCACCAGCCAGAGCCCAAGTATCAATAGGTAGATTTTTGTCTGTTCCGGCACAGAATCACCCCAATCGTTGCTGCTACCACTGTGGCAGCAATAATGTTGGCACTGTTTCTGGTAAACAGGGTCAAAACTGTGGAAACCAAACCCGAAATCACTGCAACCCAGAGAGTATTCCGGTCTTTAACCTGCCATATAAGCAGGGCAATAAACATTGCGGGCAGGGCAAAATTTACCCCAAAGCGGTCAATATTGGGAATTAGATTACCTACGGCAGCGCCAAGTGCGGAATTTACCGTCCAGGAAAGGTGGGAAAAAATATTGACTCCCAGTATGAAATCCCGGTCTGCCTCTCTACGGTCAAATTCAGCCATGTTTACTGCAAATGTCTCATCAGTAATCCCGAAGGCCAGAACTGCCTGTACGATACTTGGCATCTTCCTGACAGCCGGAGCCATAGAGGCGCTGAAAAGCAGGTATCTGAGGTTGACCAGAAAATTGGTCAGCAGTATTGCGGGAATGCCAACACCGGCGCTCAGCAGACCGACTGCTATAAACTGGCCGGAACCTGTAAATGAAGTAAGTGACATTAAAGCCGTTTGCATAACAGTAAGCCCCTTTTCCCTGGCAATTACACCAAACGCCAGGCCAAGGGGCATGTAGCCAACCATTATGGGAACAGATTTTTTGGCGCCTTCAAAAAAGCTTGCCTTGCTCATGCAATCATCCCTGTCTATGATTTAAGCCAATATCTCCTTTTCTATGAACTAATATTTTAGTTTCTACATTATGTTTACTTTTTCCTGCTACTCCATGCGGTGGATTTCCTTGCGCAGTCTTTTGAGTATCCTTTTTTCCAGGCGGGATATATAAGACTGCGAGATTCCCAACATATCGGCGACCTCTTTCTGGGTCTTTTCCATCCCGTCCGCGAGGCCAAAACGGAGTTCCATAATCCTGCGCTCCCGCCCATTGAGCTTGTGCAGCGCCAGGTTCAGCAGCTTCTTGTCGACTTCCTCTTCCAGGCATTTATAAATGATATCATTTTCAGTACCCAGGACATCTGATAATAACAGTTCATTACCGTCCCAGTCGATATTCAGAGGTTCGTCAAAGGAAACTTCTGACCTTGTTTTACTATTTCTTCTGAGATACATCAGTATCTCATTTTCAATACAACGTGAAGCATAGGTAGCCAGTTTAATCTTTTTTTCCGGGTCAAAGGTGTTTACAGCTTTTATCAGGCCTATAGTACCGATAGAAACTAAATCCTCTATTCCAACACCCGTATTCTCAAACTTCCTCGCTATATATACCACGAGCCTGAGATTGCGTTCAATAAGAACACTCTTTACCGTCTTATCACCTGATTCCAGCCTTGAAATAAGAAATGATTCCTCATCAATAGACAATGGAGGCGGCAAGGCCTCACTGCTGCCAACATAGTGCACCTCTGACTTTAACCCCAGTTTCAAAAACAACCTGAGTAGTTTCAATCTTACCAGCCATTTAAACCGCATAAACTTGTTCAAATCACCCTAACCTCCTCTTTATTCAGGCTGTCATCCTGTCAAGCACCTCCGGATGCAGAAGCGCCTTATAGGACCCTTCAGGACTAAGCTGACGGTGATATACACCAACTATTACATTTCTGACACTGACCGGCTCAGCCCCATTCCACACCTCCACCCCGTCCGGGCGGAATCCTATCAGCATACCATGTTCTTCCCCCAGGGAACAGAATGGGATAACTCTAAACCTGGTAACCCATGGAGTGTTAGACAGAGAACTCAGAAGTGCCATCAAATCAGGGTCTCGGCAGTCTTCGAAGGCCATCCGCACTTCAGCAGGAAACAGGCCCCTGAGAGCACTGTACTCAACCACTATCACAGGAATCCTGCTTAAAGGGTCCTGCAGTTGGTTCCCAGTGTCAATCAGGGCATCGACGGTGACCTCAGAATCGCCAAATATCACCTTCACAGATACCCTGAACAGATCCCGAGCCATCCTGGTCTGAATAATTCTTCCGGCAAACCGGGTCAGCAGCAGGTATAAAACCACTGTCACCATTAATCCGGGCAAAAAATAACCTGCCACCTGGCGGGAAATGTCGGTAATCTGGTTGTGATACGGACTTGTTCTGAAGGAGTAAAGTACTCCAAGAAACAAGCCTCCAAGAGAAAAAGAAATAATATAGAACGTGGTTAGTGTAGAAATAAACCTTTTCAGGCTTAGCGGTGCGAATACCACAGCAAACATGAATACCGAGAACGCTGTTTTTAACCACAGGGAATGCAGAATTCCCAGTTGTGGGAAGGCTGCGGCACCCGAATATAGCGCCCCGGTTAAGGCTCCGGCAGCTATTCTCTGCCATCGGGTGGTGATCTTACTAAACCTGGCTGTCCCCCACAGTATAAGTCCGTTCATTAGCAAACTGACAGCAAAGGCAATGTCCGGGTAGACATACACTACTGTTTGGACCCCCATTTCGCCACCACCATATTATGTAATTTCATAGTAACATTATATGTTAGTCCTTCATGGTATATGATTAAAAACCTTAGCTTTGCTAAGCGCCTTCAGATTATCCTTTGACCAAGCTTAGCGTTATCCTATTCATTATACAATGCCTCTAAATAGAAATTTGTCAATAGATGCATCAGGCACAAAAAAATCTCTCGCCTTTTTCTGCGGGTGAGAGTACATTTTTCGCAGTATGGGAGCCGTCCGTAATCTAATGGGGGCTGCTTATTTTTGACTTTAACGTAAGAAGCGGCAGATATATTCCTCCGGGATGGCTACAACTCAGCCGGCATGCTGCTCCCGCATTCCGTGCGGGTCGCAGGCCGGCTGACGTCAGACTGTGTGAAAACCTCTTTTTTATTAACATAAAACGACATTTATGATATAATTTAACTATAGTAGATTCAAGGGGGATGTGTTGTTTTATGAGATATGTAGAGGGTACAGACAGAAATCAGCTCATCTTTTTTCCGGATAGAATAGACGATTATATAAGTGAAGATAATCCGATAAGAGTCCTTGATCAATTTGTTGCGGTTTTGGATATAAAGGAATTAGGCTTTACTAAAGCTGTTCCGGCCAATACTGGGCGATTAGCATATAACCCAAAAGATCTGCTCAAGCTATATCTATATGGTTATATAAACAGGATACGCTCTTCCCGAAAACTCGAAACAGAAGCTGGAAGAAATTTAGAATTGATGTGGCTTCTAGGAAAACTCAAACCTTAGGTAGAGGCCTCTTTGGCTTTTTTTGCGTATAATTTCAAAAGGGTATTAACTATCTTAGGAGTTAAAGAAATAAGACAAAGGCTAGCGTTACTTATGTAGATAACGCTAGCCTTAATTTTTTATTGTCTTGAAAAATCACAAATACGATTAACACCATATGCAAAATTTGATGAGTTGCGATTAAATGCTTAGTTTAGCGATGGTTTATGGATGGGTTTTCACACAGTCTGACGTCAGACTCATCCCTCCGGAACACATCTGCCACTTCTTAAATATATCCCAAGTATAGTAAAAGGTACAGCAGTTCACTCTCCTGATCCCACATCTCACCTGTATAGCCAAAGGTGTTATGCAGCATATTCTTGCCGTCCTGTGACAGCTGGCTGTTCCCCGGTGCAGGGTTACCGTAAATGCCGGGCTTCTCCGGTTAAGTGTAATTGCCTGAGTCTGAAACCATCCGTCCTAACTCCCCAGATTATCCAGCTTTCGGGCTTTCCCATTTCTTGCAGGGTTACCCATCCGGAGAGCCAACCTCGGTTCGCTTCCGCTATGTTCCAGTCTCCCCCTTCAGCTTCCTTCAGACCCCACCGTTAGCCAGTGACGCCCTTGCTTACGGGTTATCTTCCCGCTGGTTAGGTGATAGGGTTTCTTTCAACCCATCGGCCCGGTACACATGCCGGACGAACAAAAACCCTCAAACGACTAATCTAGCCCCTTGAGGGAAAATATAAAAACCTTTTATTTTATTACTTGTCTAACAGTCCCATCATTTTTTATTTTATAAAATTTCCCTTCTTCCTCAGAGGTGCTTTGATAAAAAATCCAACCACCTGATATATTTATATTGGCACTTTCATCATCATTAAGTCTAGTCTTATCAGTACCATCTGTCTTTATTTTATAAATTCTGTTATTGTCTGACTTATTGCGGTAATAAATCCAATCTCCTGATACATTTATATTGCTCACCATATCATTATTTAACTTAACTTTATTTGTCCCATCAATCTTCATTTTGTAAAGACCATTAATTAAATTCATTGAGTAATAAATCCAATCCTTTTCGATATTAAATTGTCCAACTAAGTCGTAGATTTTGGTTTTATCTAAACCACTGGTCCTAATTTTATATAGATTTTTATTGTCTTTCCGATTTAAGTAATAAATCCAGTCTCCTACTACATTTACATTTTCACACCAATCATCACTTAATTTAGTTCCGTTCGTACCATCAACTTTCAGTTTATAAAGTGCACCAAGTTCTGAACCGTTGCTATAATATATCCAATCTCCTACAACGTTTAAAAACCAAACACTGTCATTGGTCATCATGGTTTTGCCTGTTCCATCAGTCTTTATTTTATATAATTTTTCGTTATCTGAACCATTACTATAATAAATCCATTCACCTACTACATTTATGTTTCTGCTTACATCATCATTTATCTTAATTCGGCTTAAACCATCTGCTCCTACTTTGTATAATTTTTTCCCATCCGATAAATTGCTATAGTATATCCAACCACCTTGTTTAGCTACTAGCCCATCATTAATGATATTTCCTACTGTATTGCCTCGTTCATTGACAATATCATACTCATTTGCTGTCTCTATAACCTGATTTTTAGGTTTATCCGTCTGACAACCTGAGATAAACACCATAAAAACTATACCGGCAAAAACCATGGAACTTGTAGTGATAATTTTTATGAACTTCTTTTGCTTCCTCAAACCATAATAAGCAATTAAATTAAAAATCGGTTTTTTCATTAAAAAGTCCATATGTTTATAACTCCTTCCTAGCTTTTATAAAAACTTCGTTGAAATACTGTGAGCAACTATTTCGATGTCTTCATAGGTATCATTTAAGATTGCCTCAATAGTATCAAAATACGCGTAAACCATTAGGATAGTTCTATGAGAATCGTCTTCACCAATTGAAACCCAACCAGTATCTCCATAGTAGTAAGCTCTGTCAATTTCTTTCAACCGACTTTTCCAATATTTCCAGCCATTATGATCCGGGTCCACCCATAACCCATTTTTGCTTATATGGGCATGTCCAAACATATATTTATATATTCCAAATATTATTTTATCCCTAGAAGCACTTTTCAAGTTCGGTTGTATCATATAGGTAATGCCATTAAATACTATGCCGGGTGCTTCAGACAAAGCTTTCTCTTGTAACCAACTAATACCTGCTGAACCTGCCTTTGCAACTCCAACTAAGAGCTTGCCTGCTCCTATAGTAACTGCTGCTGTTAACACATCTTTTGCAGCTTCAGGTAAGTCACCTCGATAGACATCATATCCTATTTTAACTGCATCTCCAACAAAGGGAACTAATGATACCATTTCAATTTTTTCATTCAATGATTCATTCTCAAAATATGCCCTCTTGTGTCCTAATTCTGTAAACCACCCCAGTCTATATTTTCCTGTGGGGTCACTAAAATTAATAGGGTTGTTCTGTACATATATGAATAAATTCTTACTCAGCGGGTTCTGCAGATTCCCCTCATACGTATCCCTACTCAGGAACCTCCCCGTCTCCGGCTCATAATACCTCGCCCGCAGGTACAGCAGTTCACTCTCCTGATCCCATATCTCACCGGTATAGCCGAAGGTGTTATGCAGTACATTCACGCCATCCTGGGACAGCTTACTGTTCCCCGGTGCAGGTTTGCCGAACTCATCATAACGGTAGTGGTCACGCTTGTTCCCGTCTGGCTTCACCATAAAGGTGACACTGCCTAAGCCGTCATAGAGGTAATACAGCGGGTCCTGGGATTCCGGCCTGGTCTCATCCAATGCCTCAACTTCGATACGCTCTAATCCGTAAGTATAGGCTGCGTTGAAGTTGCCATCTTCACCATAGGTCATCAATACCTGAGTAAGCGGGTCAGACACATCGTTGAGGTAATAAGTGATTTCAACTTTTTCACCTTCAGGGCCCTGGGGTATCTTCCCATTCTTATACCACCCCAGGTGTTTACCCCGATTTTCGTATTTCCCTTTTTTGCGGTAGCCCTTCTTAGCCTTGGCCTTCTCTTTTTTAGCTTCTCTATCCTTTATATCGAGGTCTTTATTCTTTACTTTAGCACTGTCTTTGCCGTTATTGACCTTATCCTTTTCATTTCCGTTCTCTTTACCGTTGTCAGGCTTATCCTTGTCATTCCCATTGCCGTTACTGCCGCCGCTATTACCGCCACCGTTATTCCCACTGCTGCCGCCGCCATTTCCGCCGCTGTTGCCTTTGCTTTTGCCTCCCTCACCCCTGTCATTCTTCAGCAGCATATAGACCAGGTCAGCCCTCTGCTTCTTAACCTTCTGCTGGCCGGGAGGCACAAACTCAGGGTCATTGCCTTTGCCGTTGTCCTGTTTAATCTCTTCTTCATGCCACGGCTGGGTCATAGCTGACAGCTTGGTGATGCGGTTGCCGTCACCGTCATATTCGAATCCGACCCACTTATCCTGGTGAAAGTTTACTTCTGTGAGGCGGTTCTCGTAATCCCAGGTATATGTGGTTACCCGGTCCCCGGGCTCTATTCTGGTGGTCCTGTTCCCGTTATTGTCATAGCGGAACTCGGTGTATGGGCCTTCATTCATGTTGTACCTGAGCAGTTCATTTGCTTCGTTGTATTCATATTTCGTGGTGGTGATGCAATCCCCTTCTGTTTTTGTCATTTTTATCCTGTTGCCCGCCGGGTCATAGTCATAGGTCACCTGGCCGCCATTGGGGTTGTCCACTCCAATGAGCTGGTTTAGGGGGTCATATTCATAATCTGTGGTATAGACCATGTCTTCTACGGTCTGGGTGAAGCTATCCCGGTTCCCGGCCCCGTTATACGTATATTCATACTTGGCCAGGAGTTTGTCTGCCGGGTTTCTGCTGGCAATAGCAGTGAGCTGGTTTGCCCTGTCATAGTCATATGAGGTGACTACCCCGTTTGGTAAGACAGTATCTGTGCGGCGGCCCACGGCGTCATATTTGTACGTAGTGGCTTTACCCAGCCGGTCGGTTACCGTTTCCAGGCGGTTCAGGTTATCATAACTGTAGGTTACTTCCTTACCGTCAGGGTAGCGGACTTTTGTTTTCTGGTCCAGTTGGTTGTAGCCATATTCGGTGGTCATGTCATCCTGGTTGGTTACTGCAGTCAGGCGGCCCATTTGGTCATAGTCATACCAGGTGGTACCATACATGTCTTCCATCCATTCCCGTTTACCCTGGTCGTTATAGCCGTATTCGACATAGCTGCCATCAGGGTAATAGGCCCCCAGGAGGCGGTTGAGTTCATCATATTCATATTCTACGTTGCTGCCATTGGGGTCTGTCTTGGAGATGATGTTGCCGTTTTGGTCATAGTCAAACGAGTTCTTTTGCCCCAGGGGATTGATTACTTCGGTAAGCAGGTTCTTCTGGTTGTATCTGTATTCGGTGGTATGGTGATTGGCATCAGTGAATAAGACCAGGTTTCCGACATCATCATATTTGTACCTGGTGGTATTGTTTTTGGCATCAATAACCTGTTCCAGACGTCCATTGGCATCATAGCCGAACTTGGTGGTATTATTATTGCCGTCTGTGACTGCCAGCCGGTTGCCGTTTTTGTCAAGTTCGATCTCGGTATCACGGTTTAACGGGTCAGCCACCCCAACCAGACGGCCCATGTCGTCATACTCATAGGTGGTCCTCTGGCCCAGGGCGTCAATCATAGCTGTCCGGTTGTTTGTCTCATCATACTCGAACCGGGTGATGTTCCCTGCCGGGTTGATTACCTTTTCCAGGTTGTTGTTATCATCATAACGGTAGGCATATGTCTGATTCAGGGTATTGGTGACGGTCTCCCTGTTGCCGGAACGGTCATAGGTGAATTTGGTGGTGCTCCCTATCTGGTCGATAACCTCTCTTACCCTTGACTGGCTGTCATACCGGTACTCTGTGACTGTCCCGTCAAAGTCTGTGTAGGTGAGGGTATTGCCCAGGTCGTCATAGGTGTATGCAGCTCTCCGCCCCAGGGGGTCGATAACTGCTTCCAGGCGGTTCAGGATATCATATTCATAGTATGTGGTTTCACCTTTGGCATCTATGACTGCTGTCCTGTTCCCATTGGGGTCATAGGAATATGTGGTGATATCCCCGGCAGGCTCGATAATTTCCCGCAGCCGGCCCAGGTCATCATAGCGGTAATCAGTCCGGTTGTTGTTGGCATCCTTTGTCCACAAACGGCTGCCGTTGCCGTCATAACCCATCCAGGTATATTTCCCCAGGGGGTCTTTTCCCCTGACCATTAGTCCCCTGCTTTCATATTCAAAGGTGGTCACATTCCCCTCAGGGTCCCTGGTGCCTGTCAGGTAATTGTTATAGTTGTAGCTGTTGATGGTTGTGCCGATGGGTGTCCTTTCTTCCAGCAGGTTGCCGTTGTCGTCATATTCATAATATGTGTAGTTCCCTTTGGGGTCTTCGACTTCTTCCAGCCTGCTGATACCGTCATAGCGGTAATAAGTGATATATCCCCTGCCGTCTTTTACTGTGGCTGCATTCCCGTCAGAGTCATAGGTATAGGACACCGTTTTCCCTGCCGGGTCTGATACTGATTTTACCTGGCCGGAGCCGTAATAGGTATATGTGGTTGTCTTCCCTTCGGCATCAGTCACCCTAAGGAGGTTGCCATTTCCGTCATATTCCAGGAGGGTCTTATTGTCCATGGCATCAATGATGTCTGTAACATTGTTGTCATTATCATATACATAGGTGTTCTCTTTACCGTCTGCATTTATAACTGAGGTCAGGTTGTTCCGGGTGTCATAATCATATTGGGTCACATTGCCCATGGCATCAGTCACCGTGTCCCGGTTGCCCCGTCCGTCATAATGGTACTCTGCCAGGATGCGGGTTGCCGAAGCAGAGGTAACCACAGGATCCGGTTCTCCCGTCACAGTTCCTTCATTTATGGACATATCCGTGATGCCGGATACCGTGCCCCCGGTTTGGGTATCAGTGAATTTGCTGTCCTCTGCCGGTGCCGCATAATTTACATAAACCGTCCCGTCAGCCGTATCAGGCCCGGAGATGCTTGTCACCCGGTATTCGCTGTCAAATTCATAAATAAATTCATTTCCATTACGGTCGGTATATGTTGTCCTCCCGCTGTCATAATCCATGCTGACAGTATAACCGGCGGCATCGGTCTGCCTGATGACCCGACCCTGACTGTCATATTCATTAACTACAGCCACATTGCCCATAGGGTCGGTTACCTTGGTAACCAGGTAGTTGTCATGGGCCAGGCCCTCTTCATCCACATAGCCATATTCATACTTTACAGCCCCGCCGTTGGGGTCAATTACCTGGAGGAGCCGTCCCCAGTTGTCATAGTCATAGTCCACCTGGCGGCCTTCAGGATCCTGGATTATGATCACCCGGCCCATTTCGTCATAATACAGGGTACAGGTCCTTCCGGCAGCATCAGTCACCTGCCGCAGCAGTCCTTCCCCGTCATAGGTCATGGTTACCGCATTCCCGTTGCGGTCGGTAACCCGGTCCAGCATCCCGTCATCATTGAAGTGATAGACGGTGTCATATTTGGTGATGACTGAATAGGTCCCGTCACCGTTCTTCACCAGTTGTTCGGTGACATCATCATCAGAGACATAACGGCTACCCGACTTACGGAAGAAATACCCTCCCCCGTCACCGCCGGTGGCCAGTATGGAACCATCCTCATATTTTACCAGCATCTTGTCATAGCCCATGTACCAGTTCTGCCCCATAGGCCCCCGGTATATTTCAGGTTCCCGGGCATTAAAGAACCTGGTGAATTCCACCGGCAGCCCCAGGGCGTCAAAGGACAGGTCGGTATCTATGACAAAGAAGTTCCCGGTGGCAGCATCAACAGAGTTGCCGACTATATCACCATTGGCATATAAGGGCCTTATCTTTTCCCTCAAGCGGTATTCCTCATCAGGGTTTATGATGATCTCTCCGCCTATATATGGTTTTTCCCGTTTGGGGTCAGGGATAAGGACATAGTCCCCGACAACCATATCAAGCTCTGAATCAATTTCATTTATTTCTTTGAGCAGGTCATCTTTTGTCCCGTCCAGGTAATAGAATTTGGCCATCCTCTTCATCCTGGCCCCTTTGCTGTACCTGGTCACCAGGAATTTCTGGGAGGTGGTGTCACCGGTAATTGTCTCGGTATGGGTTTCGCCCTCTTCATCGGTCCATTCAATTTCATATGTATAGTACATGGAGATGGTCTTGTATTTACCTTCTTCAAAGGTCAGCCCGTCTATTTCCCAGTCACCGCTGCTGTCAGCAGAGGTGGTATAGTTATCCCCGTCACCGGTGGAGAGATATATCCTGGCATCATCCCTAGCACTGCCGTAAACCCTGATTTCACCTGTATCACGGTCGATGCCCAGGCTGAAGTCCGCCGATGGCTGGGGCGGGTTCAGGGTATATGTGTAAGCCAGTTTGGGATGTTTGCTGTTATATGTGTCTGACCTGGGGTCATCATCAGCGCCATAGTTGCTGGAAATTAATTTTACATAACCTGAGCCGGAACCGGGGACAAGGGCCAGTCCTCCGTTCTTCTTGACCGGGTCTTCCATCCACCTCTGGACCAGGTCCAGGACATCAAAATTCCACCACCCGGAAGACGGGCCTGCCGTGCTGTCAACAAGCTCACCCAGGGTATCGCCCCGTGCGGACACGGTCTGCCACCAGTTCCATGTCAATACCTCATAATCCCACATCACGTCAGGGATTACCCGGTACAGGTCAACAGAATCCGGACTGCCCCCTGCGGCATAAACAGAAAAGGTGGCTTCCGTTACCGTGGCATTGGCTTCACGGATAATATCACGGAAATAGAAGAAACTCATGGTATCCCCAAATCCGGCAGTATCCCCCACATAGAGGTGTTCACTGTCATTATAGGCGGTATCGGGGTACTTTGAGGAAATAAAGGTGTCCCTGCCGAAGCGTTCTCCCGGCTGGAGGGTGGGGTCGATGACAACAGGATAAGCCCTGTCCGGGGCAGTGAGCCATTCGGGGTCGGCTGTCACGGTGAGCACCGTTTCGCCAAACAGGCCGTATTTACGACTTATTTCTGCAGTTACGGCCTGAGAGCGTTCGCCCCTGGCATCATACATGTATGGTGTGGGCATGTTCCAGATAACATCACCTGTACCGGGGTCGGTGAAATCGATAGAGCCATCGTCCCGCATGCTGTAGTCCAGGTGCCTTATATCAAGGGCAAACTTAAACTCAGACGGGGCCTCCGGGTCATTAAGGATGATTTCCTCCTTCAGGGTTTTCCCGTCAATAATGTACCTGAGGTCGGTATGGTCTGTTATGCCGCGGTAGATTAAGGTATTCTGTACAGCCCTGGCCGGACTTTCTTTACTGCCCAGAAGGCGCCAGGCAATGGCATGCTCCTTCTGCTGTATCTCTCCCAGCTTCTGTTCCCCCGGCTTCCCCCAGAACATCTCCCGGGAGGCTGTACCGGACGTTTCACGGACCGTTTCACCGGCCTTTTCACGGGACTTAACCCATGAATTCTCAGAAAAGCGCACTTTAAGGCTGTTGGCCCGGTTTTCAAAGGCATAGCCTTTTTCCGGTGACTCCACCAGGGTATTATCTATGTCTGCCAGCCCGTTGTTTTCATCCCTGTAATGGACCGGTTCCTGGTAGACCTCAGTCCTGTATTCACTGTCACTGATTTTGAAGGTTTTGGAGTACTCAGTTCTTTTCTCCCTGACCTCATTTCTGCTTTTGGCCTCCAGGACCGCCGGGTTTCTGGGCTTTTTGGGCCCTGCAGTCTCGGGCAGGACATTTTTGTCCCTGCCCGGCTCGTTTTTCTCAGGCCCGGTGTCATAGACCGTGTCATCAACCTTCTTGGCCGCTGCCGGGCGCAGGAACCCTTCAAAACCTCCCAGGGTCCATTCCTGCACAGCCAGCCTGATTACCCCGTCCAGGGCCCCCATGTTCAGGGCCAGGGCCAGAACAACAGCCAGGACCTTAATCCACAACTGCTTTTTAAATGTTTTTCTCATTCATCATTCCTCCTTCGCAGACGCAAAAAACACCTACCCGATAAGATAGGCGCTTCTACTGTAATGTAATATAGCAAATTCTGCTTCGGCAGCCCGGCTGTCATAGCATATCACGGTTAATAAAAGTCGGTCGCGATATGCTTTAGACCCGTGGCTTTGCGCCCCCGCCTTTCGGCGGGTTTGCCTTTATCGGGGAATTGAATCTTGTTTATTCTGGATCTTGTTTATTCTGGATCTTGTTTATTCTGGATTTTGTTTATTTTATGCTCCTTTTTACATTTTACCACCTTTTTTTACATTTTCCGGCAAAAGGGTCTGAAATGCGGTTTTCGGGGTCTAAAATGCGGTTTTGGGGGTATGAAATGTAGTCTGCCCCTATTCAATTATTGATTCCTCTTTCTCAATTGATAAAACAACAGAAACCCGGAGCAAGGTCAAAGACATAAAAAAATATACTTTCTATACGTTGAAAAAGCTGCCGGCTTATACTAAGCCGGCAGCTTTATATTACTATAAGACTCTGTATTACTAAGAATCTACTTTTCTAAAAGAAATCGAAAAGTTGTCCTTTAAGCTGAACTGAAATAAGCGCCATGACCAAAATGAACGTGAAAATAGCCCCCACAAAGAAAAACCTTTTAAAGCCCCCGGAGGGCATTAACAAGTACCAGAAAAGGCCTGAAGCCTTTTCTTCTTTTTCCTTTGCCGCTTCCCTGGCCTTCATTTTAGCAAAACTCTGGGCACATGAAGGACATTCATCCAGGTGTTTTTCCATCTCTTGCCTGAGATCCTCTGACAGCTTATCATCAATCAGGTCGAACATCAGGTATCTACACTCATGACAATTCAAGAAACCTACCTCCTGTGCCCCTTATTTCCTGCGCAGAAATGCCGGAATATCAAGGTCATCAGTCGCAAATGGTTTTATGTCCAGTTCGGAATTAATTTCCTTGCGGTTAAACTTTTGGTCAAAACCCGTAGCTATAACGGTTACCCGGACTTCATCTTCCATCGACTCATCAATCACCGCGCCAAAGATAATATTTGCCTCGGGATCAGCAGCCTGGGCTATAATTTCGGCAGCCTCATTGACTTCAAAGAGCGCCAGACTGGAACCGCCGGTGATGTTCAGCAGCACACCCCGGGCTCCTTCGATTGAGGTCTCCAAAAGCGGGCTGGAAATAGCTGACTCAGCCGCCTCTGAGGCTCTTTTTTCACCTGAAGCAATACCAATTCCCATTAGGGCCGACCCTGTTTCAGTCATAATTGTCTTCACATCAGCAAAATCAAGATTGATAAGTCCAGGTACCGCAATCAAGTCAGATATGCCCTGGACACCCTGGCGCAGGACGTCATCTGCTATCCTGAAAGCCTCCACAATAGAAGTATGTTTGTCGATTACCTGGAGCAGCCTGTCATTTGGAATTGTTATCAGGGTATCGACTTTATTCTTTAAGTTGGAAATACCGCCTTCGGCCTGGGTCAGGCGCTTTCTTCCCTCAAAGGTGAAGGGTTTGGTCACCACCCCGACAGTAAGAGCGCCGATTTCTTTAGCCACTTCAGCCACAATAGGAGCAGCTCCTGTCCCGGTGCCGCCACCCATACCTGCGGTAACAAATACCATGTCAGCACCGTTAAGGGCCTTGGCTAACTCTTCCCTGCTCTCCTCAGCAGCCTTTTGCCCAATCTCGGGATTGGCTCCGGCTCCGAGTCCTTTAGTCAGTTTGGCTCCAATCTGCATCTTGTGCTGAGCTTCTGACATATACAGAGCCTGGGCATCAGTATTTACCGTAATAAACTCTACACCCTTCAACCCTGCCGTAATCATCCTATTGACCGCATTTCCTCCTCCGCCGCCAACGCCGATGACTTTTATATTGGCAAACTGGTCCATATCGATTTCAAATTCAAGCATTAAAATTTTGACCTCCTTTGAAGCTCTACTCCCCTTTAAAGTATATGAACCCCATTCATTTTTCAAGATACCAAAACCGGAATAATGGTAAAATTCCACATGGAACTTAAATTCCCTCTTTTTGAATTTCAATTTTTTCTACTTTTTTAAAATGTGCCTCCTTATAATTGCAAGGTTTTGAAAGATCCTGACCCCAAAGGCAAATATGGCTGCGGTATACAGCGCTACCCCGATTCTTTCCCCGATATAGGCAAGTCCGGCGGCCAGCAGAGTATTGCTGAAAAAGCCTGTTATAAAGATAGTATCATCAAACTTCTTTTCCATTCCGGCCCTGATTCCCCCAAATACCGAGTCCAGTGCAGCCAGTACCGCAACCGACATATACTGGGCATAAGCCTGAGGCAGAGAAGGCGCCTGAATGCCTATTACTATTCCGATTATCAAACCTAATAAAGGTAACCACACTATAAATCAACCCTCTTTCAGTCGTTCATCTACCGCTGTCTTCCACCGGACTGGTATAATTAAAAGTCACCGGTCCCGAAAAACCCGGAATGGTAATATCATCACTTTTCTCTACCGTCGCCACCAGACCCCAGTATTTTAGCTGCTCAAATATACCGCCCTTAATTTCAAGCCCGCTTTTGAGGGTATCCGGATTCCCTGTTGCCAGAATGGTAATCGGAGGTACTACTTTTTTTGTGTTCACCAAAATAGTATTGCCGGCACACCTGATTTCAGAAGTTGCCAGGATTCTCTGGCCGTTTATGGACATGGCCTCAGCCCCGCCGGCACGTAATTCATTGACCACCTTGAGGAGGTCCTCCTCGTGAAGGATATACAGGTTGGGGTCTTCGCCGGGTTGTAGTTCCTTCGGGCTGTCATTCATGGTCACCTCAACACCCTTACCTTTAACTGGCAGGACTCCGGCCTCCATCCTGGCCTTGGCCAATTCATCTCTGATGGCCTGACTGGCACCCCCGGCACTTACCTGATTAAGCTTGGTGCGGAGGTCGTCAACTTCAATAACAAGGGAATCCCGTTCCTCCTTGACTTCTTTGAGCCTGGTAGTAAGTTCCTGCACCCGCGCAGTCGGCACATTCTGTTCAGCCTGTTGGGTCGCCCGTACCTGCACGGCAATCATCATGCCGAGAAAAAGGAGTACAATGGCTATTGAAATTTGTCCTCTTTTCAATGCTGCATCCCTTACCTTTCAAATGGTTATTTTTTCTATAAATGTTAGTGTTTCTCCTGCTTCCCAATCCCAGTTAGTTATTGGACGAATTTTATCACAGGACTGCCCTTATAACTTATGTCAATATACTGAATCTTATTAGCATATTTTTGCCTGATTACCTCCTGATAAAGATTGATCTTTTCCGGTATCCGTTCCGTATCACCAAACCTGACTTCAGCTTTATCCATGGTGTACATGCGGATATTGTTCAGATCAGTCACATTTAACTCTGAAACTGCTGCTCTCAGATTAATCGGCATTGCCCTGAGGTAATCAAGGGCTGCCGACACTTTTTCTCCCGAAACCTTTTGGCCCGGAGCCGGCAAACCCGGTTCTGCCCCTGTAATGATAGGCAGATTTGTCCGCCCCAGACTGCTTTCCTTGGCCAGACAATAACCATCGCTGCTGATGACCGCAAAGCTGTCCCCACTGAAAACCAAAGCCGCCTGTTGGCGTTCTTTTATTTCAATAATAATGGCTGCCGGAAAATCCCTGACTATCTGTACACTCTGTATCACCGGGTGCATGGCAACCTTGCTCTCTGCCTGCTTTAAATTGGCTTTGAAGATGTTGACACCATCAGACAATCCGCTCAGGGATACCACTTCCGCAGCGTTAAACCCTTTATTTCCTCTGACGGTAATTTCCCTTACCCTGAAAAATGAAGATTGAAGAAAAAAGAATACCGCCAGACAGCAGATGAAAATAAAAAAAAGGCTCTGTATAATATGCCACCGTCCGCTTTTTTTGTGAGAGTGACTTGTTGAGTAAAGACTTGGCATGCCTATCACCTCTGTTTTTTATTATACCAAAATACAGAATAAAAATATATCAGCTTGTTAAAAAACTTGTCCCCCAGTGAAACAAAAAAAAGCAGCCTTAGCTGCATCCCTCAGATACCATTTACCCTCATAATCCGCGCTCCCAGTGAGCTCAGTTTGCGTTCCAGATTTTCATAGCCCCTGTCTATATGCCAGACATTTTCAATTACAGTGGCATCTTCGGCGATCAACCCTGCTAACACCAGGGCGGCTCCAGCCCTTAGGTCAGTGGCCTCTACAAAAGTACCGCTCGGGCGAGGTATTCCTTTGACTATAGCCACCCTGCCCTCTATTTTAATGTCAGCGCCCATTCGTCGCAGTTCATCAACATGTTTGTACCTGTTTTCAAAAACGGCTTCAGAAACTATTCCGGTACCATCGGCTACAGTCATCAGCACCATCATCTGGGCCTGCATATCTGTGGGAAAACCGGGATATGGCAGGGTTTTCAGGTCAACCGGCTTCAGCCTGGGCGGTCCCGCCACCCTGATATTGTCCTCACCCACCTCCACTATTACTCCGGCCTCCCTTAGTTTGGCTATCACTGCTTCCACATGCTCGGGAATAACATTCAGGATAATGATGTCTCCACCGGTTATAGCAGCCGCAACCATATAAGTCCCTGCCTCCACCCGGTCCGGAATAACAGTATGGCTGGCAGAACCCAGCTCGGTAGGTCCGTCTATTTTAATCAAATCTGTTCCGGCGCCCCTGATTCTGGCTCCAAGAGTGTTAAGAAAATTCTGCAGGTCCACCAGTTCCGGTTCCTTGGCAGCATTTCGGATAATAGTCTGCCCCCTGGCCTGGGTTGCTGCCATCATCAGGTTTTCAGTAGCCCCCACACTGGGAAAATCCAAATGCAGCTCAGTGCCCTGCAGGCAATCTGTCTCAGCTATAATATAACCATGCTTCTCCTTTATGGATGCCCCCATGGCAGCAAAACCCTTAAGATGCAGGTCCATGGGCCGTGAACCAATGGCACATCCACCCAGGCAGGCCCCTATATAGATACTAGGTTGTATTCAATGAAAATACCTCCTTCTTGTTTTACTCTTATTACTGTCTCTATGTCTGTTCCCAATTTTTTGGCAACAACCTCTTTATCTTCATCTTTAATGTCACCTGGTAGATAAACATAAATTTTCTTAATTGCCTTTTCCAGCAGTTCTCTAGTCAATTTTTTTTGTTTAAGAACGTCTCTGAATGTGCTTTTTAATTTATCCTTGGTTAACTCCAGTTTTTTATCAGCCAACATTTCTTTTTCAAGGGTTGCCACCTGTAGTTTAAGTCCATCTATATTATTATTAACGTCCTTTGTCTTCGTCTGAAAGTACTCCACTGATATAATATCGTTTAACCTATCTTCATAAATAATATCTAACTTTCTTTTATACTTATCAATTTCTTTTTGTAGTTGACTAATTGTCTTGGTATGATCTTTCGCTATCTTCTCCTTTTCCAACTTCCTGTGGAAAATGGATTCCATGTTTGCTTCGTTCATCTGGTTGACAATATCATCATATACAACTTGCTCCAAAAGGTCTGAACGAACATGATGGCTTGTGCAGCCACCAACTTTCCCATCGGCCTTTTTCCCAAAGTGAAAATAGTTTGCGCAGATAAATCCTAAATGGCCATGTGTTACCCGTGCACATAAGAATCTCCCACACGCTCCGCATTCCAAAAATCCGCTAAATAAATAGATTGTTTTTTTATTTCGAGCGCCATTTTCATTGGCTCTTTTCTGGTTAATTTTATTTGCAAGTTCCCAAGTCTCTCTCGAGACAATGGGTTCATGAGAGTTTTCTGTTACATACCATTGCGTTTCCGGTCTCTTTCGTGTTTTTTTTGTCTTATAACTGATCCGCTCCGAGACACCCTGAACAGTATCTCCACAATACACTCTGTTGGTTATTATACGTTTGACATGGTCCTTATTCCAACGTAAACTCTGCGGCCTATTATAATTTTTATATTTGGAAGGGTTGATGTATCCCTTGTCCTGCAAAATGTCCGCTATATTTCGATAACCATGTCCGGCTATGTATAAATCGAAAATTTCTACAATGATATGCCGTACTAATTCATCAACAAGCAACTTATTAATTGGTTTGGGCTTGTTATTTAACATCGTGTATTCTTTTTTATATCCAAAAGGTGGAGTCCCTAAGTATTCGCCCTGTTTTAATTTTTGATGAACATTTGAACGAATTTTGACTGAAACATCTCGCACATATTGCTCATTGAACCAGGTTTTAATACCAATGTAACTATCATCACCCTTGAGAGAATCGATATTATCATTTATGGCCACTAGGCGGAATTGATTTTCCTGCAACCATTCGATTAATCCAAGTGTTTTATAATTGGTTCTACCAAGCCGAGACAAATCTTTTGTGACAACCGCATTGATTTTTCCGTTTATTAAGTCTTCTTTTAATCTTTCAAGATCTTCCCGGTCATCAAACACCGTACCTGATATATCATCATCAAAATAATTGTCTACGATCATACCCATACTATTATCATTTATGAACTGATTGTTAAAGGCCAATTGAGTATCTTTGCTATCTAGTTTTTCACCTTTTTCGTCCTTGCTTAACCTGCCGTAATTGCCAAATAACCAAATCATAGGTTGTCCTCCCTGTATAAAACAAAACAATCAATGTAACGGTAGTACACACTCTAAGTATACCATCACATAGATTGTTTTGTCCGTTCATTCTTCAAGGCATCTTCCAAAATGTACAACATTACATCTTCGATTGTAAATTTTTTGCCTCGGAAACTTCGGCCCTGTATAACCATAGGTACCGTGATCCTCTTTGGTTTCTTGTCTTCATTAATCTTGTTTTTGGCATCCATGGATACCACCCCGCTCACTATCAGTCTATTCAGATGTCTCGTTGTCCGATAACCAACAACGGATACATTTTTTCTCTCTATATTACTGAAACGACGGTTGACACTTGGTATAGCCTTAAGATAGAAAAAGAGTCTAATCACTTTGCAACTACCCCTCTCATTTGCACCATGCTCTAGATAGTATAAAGCCAGTTTTCCACATAAATTTATGGCGAGCACGGCCGTTATCTGAAAGCAAAAAACAGCCCAAGGGGGCTGCTGCCGGGACCATATGTAATTGAGAGATCTTACGGCTAAGCAGCATGGGCTTAAGCCAACAAAGCATTGCATTCAGTTGCCAGTGCTCTCGTAACACGGTTTCAAATGTGTTATTAAGGTTGCCCAGCAAGTTTTACTTGCTGGAAGAAAGGATGCGGTATATGATTTCCAGCACTTCTTCAATGATGTGAAAATAAGCCATAAAACCAGAGGTGTCTTTCTTGTAAGCAGCTATAGTTTCATTAATTCCGGAACCCATATTTTCCACCACAACACCTGCCAATTCAATGCTTCCTTTTGCTGTATTGGTAACGCACTCAACTTCTTGTAAAATCACCGGAACCGAAACTTTGAGCTTATCTGTAGTCTCTCTGACATCACTGCTGATTTGTCCCACATTCTCAAAAATTCCCGGCAATGTTCTGATAGTTTTGTTAATAAATTCCTGATTGGTTTCTACCAGAGCCCGCAAGATACCTACCACCTTTTTTATATTCCAAAGGATAGGAAGTAGAAGAATCCCTGCTACAATTCCTAATGCACAAACCCAAAAAAGCATTAGGTCCTGTAATGTAAATTGAATTACCATAGTGTGTTCCTCACTTTACAGCTTTATTAAGTTCATTCGAAATATTTTCAGCAGTTTTATGAATATCCTGTGTGATTTCATGGCAACCGTCCTTAATGTCCTTTTTTACACTTTCTGTTTTCCCATGAACGTCTTTGATGACATTACTTACTTCCTGCGCAGCATGAGCCGCGGAATCGTTCACCGTCTTTACCTTCTTCCGGACTGTATCCTTGATGGTTTCGGCAGTGTTTACAGCTTTTTTTTTCAAATTTTCTCGTGTTTCCTTGCCCAACTTTGGAGCAAAAAGAATTCCTGTTGCTACACCTGCAGCGGCTACGACGCCCATTCCTACAGCGAACTTCTGCGCTGCTTTTACTCTCTCTCTCTTTCTTTTCTCCTTGCTTACAAAGTCTAGTAAATTTCTCAAAATCATTATGAAAACCTCCTTATTTATTGATCTAAAATCATTCAAACCTCATCCAAACATGGGTTTTATATACTTATCACCAAATCTGCGGTGAGGATATAGCGGTCCTGTGCATTGCCAACAAAACGGAATGGATAGCAGGTAGTTAGTGTCAGGACGGCATGGTCGGCAGGTACGATAACCGTTTTGTCATCTTTATCAACGATTCGGATTCGATTAATTTCATAGGTGAATGTACCGGCCGATGTTTGCACAATCAATTGATCACCTATCTTCAACTTGCCTAATTTTGCGAAGACCGTATCGCGATGTCCGGAAAGAACACTATTGTCTTCTTCCCCGGGCAGCACGCTTTGGGTGAAGTGTCCTACGCCTTTTTTTAACTCATCCGCACCAGTTCCCTGGATAATGGGCAGTTTCTGCTTTAAAACCGGAATCGACAGGCTTCCGATATTATCACCCTCCGCAGGATATAAAGGGTAAAGAATTTTTTCAGGATTAAGTATACTGGATGGATGTTCTGGTTCCATTTGGGCGGCATTGTCTCCCGTTAACCGGACCTGTTTCACCGCGATAGTGGTTGGGCTGGCAGAGGGGCCGCGGTATACATAGTCAGAATCTACGGACTGTGCCCCAATATTTATCAATGCCCAACTGATAAATCCAATCCCAAGGACTAAAGATCCCAGGGATAGTGTGGCACCGAGGGAAAACTTGCCCCGTGGCGATTTTGCTTTATGCATAAAACTTCTTCCTGGTTATCCACCAGCCCACAACTCCGATAAGCGTTAAAGCAGCGCCTGCAAGGAGGACATTGTACCAAGGTGTGCTAGTGTCTGGAAGCTGCCTGCCTGTAACAGTCGGTGTGACAACTACCGGTGGAGTTACAACGACTGTAGCGAACGCGATATCGATAGCTGTCATACCATTTGCGCTGCCTTCGGCCCTGGCGGTGTTCGTCGTGGTTACATTGAGATTCATCTTGCCGGTGTATATCCATGTCTCGTTGGGTTGGAGCAGGTTGTCAGCGTTGACGTCACCGGAAACATAGTTCACGGGACTGACTTTATCATCGGTGACACTCACATTGCTTAATGCGACCATACTGGGGTTGGTTACTTTATAGGTGTACGTAACCGAACCCTGTCCAGAAGTCAATGACAGCGGTTCTGGTGTTTTTATAATGTTGATGAGTGGTGGATAGACTGGAACAGTTGGTGTGACAACGACTGTAGCGAACGCGATATCGATAGCTGTTATACCATTTGCGCTGCCTTTGGCCGTGGCGGTGTTCGTCGTGGTTGCGTTGAGATTCATCTTGCCGGTGTAGATCCATGTCTCATTGGCTTGGAGCAGGTTGTCAGCGTTGTCGTCACCGGAAACATAGTTCACGGGACTGACTTTATCATCGGTGACACTCACATTGCTTAATGCGACCATACCGGGGTTGGTTACTTTATAGGTGTACGTAACCGAGCCCTGTCCGGAAGTCAATGCCAGCGGTTCTGGTGTTTTTATAACGTTGATTAATGGTGGATAGGTCGTTTGTCCCCCCCCGCTGCTATGGGTAACGCTTGGCGGAATGGGAATGTCATTGTTAGTAAGCGTTACGGTTTTGTTATCGCCGGAGGCTAAAGTAATATTGCCACTAAAATCACTATCCCCGCTATAACTTACGGTATATCCAGCAAAAGTGTCTTCGCTAACTACATAAGTACCCGCTGCCAACGTGTAGGTTGTTCCAGGTGATTCAACACCTGGTGCTGGGCTTGCGGCAACATCACTACCGGAAGTCTTTACGTGCAGGTTAAAGTTAGCAGCAACTGCTGTGCGACCATTATCATTAATAACATGCTTAATTACATGAAGGGTGGCTGGGGCCGGCGGGACCGGTGGAGTCGGTGGGATCGCACAAGTCCCATTTGTGATGGTATTGGTGTCTAGTGTGACCGCGCCATTCCGTGCCAACAACTGTCCTTGCACCGTCGCACCGGAATCCGCTGTAATGGATGTCAATGCGAAGATGTGTCCTACGAAATGAGAGTTCATTCCTAATGTCGCGGAGCTTCCGACCTTCCAGAAGATTCTGCAGAACCGAGCGCTGTTGATGAGGTTAACATTACTGTCTGATGCTGTGATGAGCGTGGAGGCAGTCTTAAATACGAAGACGCCATCGGGGTCACCCTGGGCGTCGAGCGTGAGAGTGCCTGTTATCTGGAAAGTGCCGTCGGCTGAATCGTAAGTGCCAGGAGTCAATGTAGTCCCACCAAGCTCAGTGGGAATGCGAGTGACCGGTGTTCTTCCAGCGGCGTCGTCATATGCAGTTACCAGATCGTCCTTGGCCACACTTGCGACACCATCAACATCAGCCAGGTATACAGTCCCACTCACTGACACGCTCGCCTGCCCAGTGAACTCTGTACCTGGAGACAGCCCGACATCTCCGCCAGCATCTCCGTTAATTGTGGTCGTTCCGGTATTGGTGATTGTCGAGCCGGCCAAAACCGCAAAACTGGAGGTTGTTCCAAGATCTACGGGCGTTTGGGCTGCCATACTAATTGCAGATACTGCCATCATAATTACCAGTAATAGTGTTAGTAGTAATGGTATGAATTTCATCTTATTAAGTGTTTTCATAGATTTATTCAATCCTCTCTTTTACCTAAATATAACAACAAATTTGTTTCATTGTTAATATTCATTATCTTGAAATGCATCTTCTGCATCCCAATTACCCATAGCCTCCCATTTAAGAAAAACTTCGTGAGTGGGACTGTTAATCGTATCAGCAGAGAAACTTAAAAAGACTTCTGGTATTTGATTTTTCATCCCCCCGAAAAAATAATTCATATAATATAAATTGTTTAGGCCAAGTTCAGGTCCGGAATCGGGTACTCCTAAAATATTTTTTATCTGCAAGAAAGTCATTCCCACCCTTGCGTCCAAAATTTCTTGTTTTCCTCCCATAATGATGCTGACTGCTAATTGATTCTCCACATCCTCCGGTGAACAAAAACGAATGGGTCCCCTTTCATAGTTAAAGAGCATATAGTTGTGCGGCCCATACCAATTGCTGTCCCCTTGCTCTTCCGGTTCCCCCATCACTTCCTTTATTTCAGCAAAACTTTTTCCCAGAAGATTTAATACCAGATCCCTTTGCAACAAATCCAAATCCAGATCAGGCCGTTCCGAATAGCTTTCCGCTCCCTCCATTTTAGGTTCCTGGGCGTATACGTAATCAACCATCTTTATTTCCCGGAAGTTCATTTGATCAACCGTCTTTATTTTCTGGGAATATACGTGCTTCTGCAAAGGATCATAACCCAATAGCAGGATAAAAATTAATAATGATATTAAAAGAGCTAAGGGTTTGCAAAGTTTATATGAAAACATTTTAATCTTCTCCTTCACTTCAATACTTTCTTTAAAGCTTCAGTGTGGCAGGGGACGGTTGAACTGTAAGTTTGAAGTATAATTCGAATATTATCTCTAATTTTATACGAATAGTTTCTGAGAAGTCTATCAGCACAGTACCTATAAATTAAATAAGTAAGTAAATAAGTAAATAAAAACAAGCCTTGTCAAACATCATAAGGCTTGTTTAGTGAAGTTATGGAGCAAACCTTTACTTCAGGAATTTTCCTGTTTAAGGATTTTGGCAAATTCAATTATTTCTGTCTCGCTGTTGATGTTTAATTTTTGCATAATATTAAAGCGGTGCGTGTCAACTGTTTTGGGGCTTATTTGTAAGCTTTGCGCGATTTTCTTACGGCTGCAGTTATGAGAAAAAAGCTTAAATATTTCCCGTTCCCTTATTGTAAGATTATTGTATGCTTTTAAAGCCTTACTCACAGGAGGTGACTCCATATAATGGGTCACGATAGGCTCCAGTAACCCAGGACTTAGATAGATTTTATTATTTTTTACGGCGTTCAGCGCTACTTTGAGTTCTTCAAAAACAGCATCCTTAATCACAAATCCCAATGCACCAAACTTTAAAGCCTCCTTTACATACACTTTATCCGCATAACTGGAAAGGATAATTATCTTTGTCTTTGGAAAACGTTCTCGTATCTGTTTCGTTGCTTGCAATCCGCTGAGCTTCGGCATGTAGATATCCATAACAACCAAATCGGGAGCTTTTTTAGCAGTGAGGGCCAGCGCTTCAAGCCCGTCTTCCGCCTCACCAATAACCTCTACATTACTGTCCTTAGTTTCCAACAAGGCACGCAGTCCCTGGCGGAAAATTGCATGATCATCTACTAATAAAACACGCATGGGAAACGCCTCACTTTTTACTGAGCGGTATGGTTATTTTAATATCGGTCCCTTGCCCGGGAGAAGATTTTATTTCAATTGTTCCTTTTAACAAAAAAACACGTTCTTTCATGCCCAGCAAGCCGAGATGGTTAGAGGCGTAGTCGTTAAAATCATTTGTATCAAAGCCGACACCATCATCTCGAATCCTGCAGGTAACCTTCTTTAAGTTCCAGGTAAGGTTAACAGTCAAATTGCGGGCGTAAGCATGACGGGCCGCGTTGGTCAAAGATTCCTGGATGCAGCGGTAAAGGGTGTTTTCTACTTCCGGGCTAAATTCCGGCGTCTCCGGGTCAACCCTCAACTGGGTATTCATGCTCGTTTTCTGGTTCATTTCCTCTACCATGTCTTTTAACACAACTATTAGACCAAGAACGTCCAGCGCAGGGGGGCGTAAATAAGCGGATTTATGGCGAACTTTTACTATTGAATCATTTACTTTATTTATACTTTCCTGCAACCTTTCTTGCAACTTTATATCTGCATCAGAAATCATCGTGCAGAGCAACTGCAGGTCCAGCTTGAGGGCAAAAAGAATCATGCCTACTTCATCATGCAGTTCTCTGGCCAGGCGCATCCTTTCATTTTCGATAGCTTGAAGCGCTTCGACGCGAACTGCTTCCGCTTCGGCTTGCTTTCTTGCTGTTACATCCCGGGAAATGCCGCGGTAGCCCTGTAAACAGCCTTGCTCATCAAAAAAGGGTATCCCACTTGTTTCAAAAAAGACGGGGTGCCCCTCTGGGTGGAGCATGGTATTTTTATATAGAGCAAAAATCTCTTGCCGTTGCATTATATCTTCTATAAACAGCCTAGATCTCCCGGCTTCTTCAGGTTTCATAAAGTCAAACAGTGTTTTTCCAATAATTTCTGCAGCAGAGCTATAGCCCATTATTTCAAATATCCTGGGATTAGTGTAAGTATATTTAATCTCGGTATCTATCTCCCAAACCCAGTCACTGGTCTGTTCCAGCAGTTCTTTATACCTTTTGTTGCTCTCCCGCAGCCCTTCTTCCGCCTGCTTGCGCTCGCTGATGTCCACCGCTGCAATGCGGCACTGTTGTCCGTTTTCAAAAGGCCTGGCTTCAATGTGCACATAGAGTGGTTCCATTCCTGCTTTGCGGATTGCCACCTCGCAGGTCTCTTTGGCCTCGCTTTTAAACACTTTTTCCAGGAAAACGTTAAAAAGGGGACGGTACTCGGTAGAAATGAATAAACCGAATGGACGGTTTGCCAACCTGGAACGTTCTACCCCCAACAGGTGTGACCCTGTCAGGTTGGCTTGGAGGATCATCCCGTCGCGCTCCAGGGTGAAGTAGCCTACAGGAGCAAAGTCGTAGAGGTCGGTGTATTGTCCAAGATATGCCTCCAGCTCTGAGCGTGCCTGCTGCAGTTCCTCGTTTTGCATCTCCAGCTCAATTTGGTGTACCTCCAGTTCATGAACGAGCCGATGCAATTCTGCCGGCGTCGCGGAAAAACCTCTTTTTTGCTTTATTTCTTTCAACCGCACCTCTGCCCGACGGCGCAACTCGTCCGCTGACTTGTTATTGTTCTTGCTCATGATGATCGCTCCCATGTTTTTCAGATTTCGGGGTTTTATCAGTATCCTCTTCCTTACAATCCCGCCTTATTTCATCCTGCAGTCTCTTTCCGGCCTCGTTCAGTTCCATATCTTTTTTAGCTATGCGTTTCTCCAAATCGATCTGGGTCTGCTTAAGAGCAGCCTCCAGCGTCTTTAAAGCGGTGATGTCTGTAAAGGTGATCACCAGACCGTCAATTTTGTCTTCAAGCGTGCGATAGGGCATGATGCGCACCCTAAACCAGCGCCCGCCGGCGGTGACCGACTTCTCCGTAAATACTAGTGTGCGCAGGACTTTCCGCCCGTCTGCGGCCAATTCCGGGTAGGACAGGTCGGAGGTAATGTCCGTGATCGGCCGTCCCACATCGACGGGGATCAGCTTGATGATTTTGGCCGTCTGGGCGGTAAAACGCCGCACGCAGAGCTTTTTATCCAGGAATAAAGTAGCGATGTCCGTGCTGTCGAGCAGGTTTTTCATGTCGTTATTTACCCGGGACAGCTCTTCCACCTTTGTTTGCAATTCGTAGTTAACCGTCTGCAATTCTTCATTTAAGGACTGCATTTCTTCTCTGGAGGAAGTTGTTTCCTCGTTGGTGGATTGCAGTTCCTCATTGGTGGATTGCAGTTCCTCGTAGGCGGATAAGAGTTCTTCCTGAGAGGTCTGCATCTCTTGATGAAAGGTCTGCAGTTCCTGGCAGGCTTGCGCCAGTTCTAACTCCAGTTCCGCCACACGGTTTCTGTGGGCAGGTGCCAGTTTAGCCCCGCCTGGTACTTCCGTTAGAGAGGGCATTCTGACTTCTGTAAAAACAATCATGACCAGGCACTGCTGCCCCTTCGTCTCTGGGAGCGGCTGGAGGGTGACATCCGCGGTGTGTTTCCCGCTATCAGTATCTATCTCTAAGTTTTTCAAGGTTACCAGGCTGTTTTGGCGAAGCGCTTTCTGAAAGGCACTGCTTAGCTTGTAGCGCAACCCTGCGTGGACCATGGCGAAAATGTTCCAATTGGCCTTACCGGCTGCCGGTTCCAGGTACTTGCCCGTTCGTCCCCTGGTATAGAGAATATCGCCCCTATCGTTAACCAGCACGGCTGCCGGAGCGTAGTGCAGCAGGATCAACTGGTCGGCCAGCTCCTCCAGATTTGGGATATGCTTTTGTGCTTGCGGGTGAGTGACAGCCGTTTCCAGCGCACCCGGAAAAACGGGATAGAGCGAGGAAGGAAATTCGAAAAACTCCGAACGCAGGCTGGACTCCAGCCGCCGGTAGAGTCGCCCTTTGCCTTCCAAGGGCGCAAAATGGTCGGAAAAGCTGCCGGTGGTTTCCGCACTGCCCAGAAATAGGATCCCGCCTGGATTTAAGCTGTATTGAAAGAGTGCCAGGAGCTTTTTCTGCAGCTTGGGGGTCAGGTAGATGAACAGGTTGCGGCAGCTCAGGATATCCATCTTGGTGAAGGGTGGATCCATGATGATATTATGGGGAGCAAAAACAACCATCTCGCGGATCTCTTGAGCTACGCGGTAACCGTGTTCGTCTTGGATAAAAAAGCGGCGTAGCCGTTTCGGGGAAACATCTGCCGCAATGTTGGCCGTATAGAAGCCCTGACGGGCTTTTTCAATGGCGTCACGGTTCAGGTCGGTGGCAAAAATCTGAAACGGGAAGTTCGTAGTTGGTTCGAGGTGCTCCAGTGCCTCTTTGAAAACAATAGCCAAGGAATAGGCTTCCTCCCCTGTGGAGCAGCCGGGCACCCAGGCCCGCAGCGGCTGATGCGGCGCACGCCCGCTAAAAAGCTCCGGGAATACCTGTTCTTTCAAATGCTCCCACACCTCCGGGTCGCGGAAAAAGCTGGTCACACTAATCAAAAGTTCCTTGAAGAGCAGTTGCAGTTCCTGGGGATTCTCCTGCAGTAAGCGGATATATGTTGCGAGCTTGTCGATCTGGTGGATGCCCATACGCCGCTCGATGCGGCGACAGACGGTGGTTTTCTTATAGAGAGAAAAATCCTGGCCTGTCTGTGAGCGCAGCAGGATAATAACCTTTTCGAAGGCACTGTCTTCTTTGTCTGTCAGGGCTGGTTCGGACCGGTCGATTATCAGGGGTTTGTGCTTAAGGTAAGCGATAATCTTGAACGGCAGCTCCTCCACCGGGGCTACGACGTCAACAAGACCGGTGCCGATGGCACTTTTGGGCATACCATTGAATTTCGCCGAAGTCGGATCCTGTGCAAAGACCACTCCGCTTCTTTCCTTGATGGCCTTAAGGCCCATCGTGCCGTCGGTGCCCATGCCGGAGAGGATCACTGCGATGCTCCGTTCCTGCCGGTCATCGGCCAGAGATCGAAAAAAGAAATCGATTGGCAGACGAAGACCGCGGGGCGCTGCCATGTCGAAAAGGTGTAACACCCCGTGGAAGAGGGACATGTCCTTGTTTGGCGGGATAAGATAGACGCAGTCGGGCTGGACAGCAGTGTGCTCCTGGGCCTGAAAGACGGGCATGACGGTTGCACGCTTAAGCAATTCCACCATGATGCCCTCGCGCGTTGGGTCCAGGTGCTGAACCACAACAAAAGCTACACCGCTTTTTTCCGGCACATTTCCCAGGAAGAGTTCCAGGGCTTCCAAACCCCCGGCGGAAGCGCCAATGCCGATGATGGGAAAGTCCGCCTCAGGCGTTTTCGCTTGATCAGTGTTATGGTACTCACCGGGTGAGCAGATTTCTTTTTGCGTATCAGCAATCTTCTTATTGACCACCCTTATACCTCCATTCTTAATATCCAAAGTTTGCTGCGCGAATCCCCACCCGCAAGATCACTTAAAACCACCTTTGTATGCTCAATGGTAAAAATGACGGTATTGCCTGACCGCAGACTACTATATATAATGACCATAGAATTTACAGAAAAGAAAGACGCCCCCGTTTAAAGTGCTACTGCACTAACAGCGCCAGGGGCGTCTACCAACTCTAACTATGGTCATTTTAACAAATTATGAGCTGGTTGAAAACCCCTCAAGCGGTGTTTTTCATTAGTAGCGGAGAACAGATTTTTTGCCCATGTTGTGGCGCCGTTGAAAGTCATCAGTAGCCGGAGACGAGGGTATAGATATTTATATATTTCAACAATATTCTAGCTAATTCCTGCCTCTAAAAAAGGTTGGGTATTAAAACTAGCCTTTAGTTTGTTTCATACCAAGGGTTTAACCTTGCCTAAGCTTAAATCACGTGTATTTGGAAGGAGGATCTCATCTGTCGTTGGGGAGGGTATGAAACGCCATAATCTGCTTTATTTGTGTCTTCCCTGGTTTCTTGACCAGATTTGGGCGCTAATAAAACGCCAGCTGCTGCACCAATAGCAGCACCTACTGTGAGTCCTGCAGCTACTTTTTTTGCTGTATCCTTTCTTTCGTTCTTTCTTCTTTTTTTCATTCTTTAGTTTCTCTAAATAATCCTTTAGCATTTCTCATACCCCCTGTATCTATCAATCTAACTGTAATTGCCTCCGCCTTCGGCATAGGCTATCGATTAGAATATCCTCGTTCAGCATCAACGTCGTAATGTACCCTTTTCTATGTACTTACCCGACCATATATATCCTCAAACCGAACGATATCGTCCTCACCCAAATAACTGCCGTTTTGCACCTCGATGATCTCTAGCAGCAGCTTGCCCGGATTTTCCATACGGTGTTTGGTCGTTTGCGGCACGAAGACGCTTTCGTTCTCGTGGACCATCTGCTCGATTTCACCGATGGTCACCTTGGCTGTACCACCGATAACGATCCAGTGCTCACTCCGGTGATAATGCATCTGCAGGCTAAGTACCTGCCCCGGATTGACGACGATCTTCTTCATCTTATATCCCTGCCCAGAGCACAGCACAGTATATAGCCCCCAGGGTCGATAGACTGTCGTATGCTCATCCGCTTCCACCCGGCCCTTTGACGTTAGTTCGCTCACTAGGTCTTTTACCTTCTGCGATTCGCCTTTTTTGGCAACTACGATGACATCATCCGTCTCCACTACCAATAGGTCTTCCAGACCAATGCCAGCGATGAGGCGGCTGTGTCCCAAAATCAACGTGTTCGAACAATCAATCGGGATACAGTCGCCCTGGACTGCATTGCCGTTTGCATCCTTGTCCAACACGTTATAGATAGCATCCCACGAACCGATATCACTCCATTCTGTCGTAAGCGGCAACATCACCACCTGCCTTGATTTCTCGACCACGGCATAGTCGATCGAGATATTAGGCATTTCAGCAAAATTTTCCGTCATTATGTCCAGAACCGTGTCCGTAAGCGCATAAATATCCGGCCGATGCACCCGCAATTCCTCCATTAAGCAACAAATGGTAAACGCCAACATCCCAGAATTCCAATAGTAATTGCCCTCAGTAACGTAAGCCTCTGCCGTGGCTTTGTCCGGCTTCTCATGGAACGACTCGACGATAAAACCGCCATCACTAGGCTTGCCGGTCTGGATATACCCATAGCCGGTTTCCGGACTATCCGGCTTTACGCCAAGCGTTACAATTTTGTTCATCTTTGTCATGCCCAGCGCCTGCCCCAAATTGGTAGTAAACATTTCCAATGGTCGGATGATGTGGTCAGAGGGCGTCACAAAAATAACTTCATCCAACTCACAGCCCAGTCGGTCGACGCAGTACCTGACCGCTAAGGCAATTGCCGGTGCGGTATTACGGGCCACTGGCTCCAGCAGAATATGAGCTTCTTGGGCCTTGGCTGCAACAAGCTCAGTTTTTACATGGTGAACATATTCCTGATTAGTAACGATGACCATATTTGATGGATTAAACAGCGTCGAAAAGCGCTCTATTGTCTGGGCCAGCAACGATTTGTCGCCGTTCAATTTCAGAAACTGCTTAGGAAACCTAGTTCGCGAAAGAGGGAACAGGCGGCTACCTCCGCCGCCCGCAAGAATGATAATTTTCATATCAGAATCACTTTCCTTTCTCATGTTGCACCAAAGCTAGACTGGCAATACAGAAGCCGATGATACTTTCGGCTCCTTGGTTGCGATTGATGCCGTTTGACGTGATGCCATCGCAACATCCCCCGGTTATATCCTAAAGCCCACAAACAGCGTGATCCATTTATTCTACCAGCGCCTTCTGTTTGGGTACTTCAATGATGTTGGCAGGCACTCCCTTTTGTTGGGGCGCTCCCATGATGCCGGTGAACAGTTGCATTCCCTTCGGTTGGGGTCTCTCTATCATGTTGGTGAACAGTTGCATTCCCTTCGGTGGGGGTGCTTCCATGATATTGGTGAACAGCTTGATGTAACGACCAGCTACATTGGCCCATATCATCTCCTGTCCGACAGCCAAGGTCCTCATTTCCATTTCTCTTTTTTGCGAGGGATTGTCGAGTACACCTCTGATGCACGACGCCAGAGATTCGGAATCCCTAAATTCGGCAAGCATTCCCCGACCACCACCCAGCAATTCCTGAGCATAGCGGTATGGAGTCGACACGACGATCCGCCCGCATCCCACAGCGTACGCCAATGTCCCGCTGACCGCCTGTTCTTTGGACAGATACGGCGTCATGTAGATGTCAGACAAATGGAGATAGGTGATAACTTCTTCTTTCGTCAGATACTTGTCGATAAATCGGACATTATCCTTCACCCCGAGGTTTTCCGCCAAGGCAGTCAGGCTCTCTCTGTAGCTTTCCCCATATAACTCCTTGACGCATGGATGCGTTTTGCCCAGTATCAGGTAAACCAGATTTTCGTATTCCGGCACAACTTTGGCCACAGCTTCAATTCCATACTCCAACCCCTTAGCTGGGCTTAAGAGACCGAAACTACTAATGACCTGCTTGTTAGCTAAGCCATGACTGACTTTAATTTCTTCCCGCGGTTTAACTTGCAGGCTTGGTACACCGTGAGGAATGACCGCTATTTTGTTTGGCTCAATACCGTACGTGTGGGTCAATAAAGGGACCGCGCTTTGAGCCATTGTCACTACCATCGCACTAAGTCGTCCAAGCTCCCCCAGAACTACCCGTTGTTTTGGGGATGGATCCATCAGCACGGTGTGCGTCGTGACGATAAAAGGTATTGTTAGATTCTTGGCCAAGTCGATGATGTATTCACCGCTTTCTCCGCCAAATATCCCGTATTCATGCTCAATAATCAGCAATTTGGTATTGGTGTTTGCCCAGCGGGCAGTCTGGAAATAGCTGGCGCGGTCGTGCTGGGTGAGATTGGCTACCACCCGCAAGTCCTCGTATTTTTCCGTATTAGTGACCGCAATCACGTTCGATCGGAATAAAGCCGTTTTATCGATTTCGTTCACCAAGTCCTCCGTAAATGTGGCCAACCCGCATACCCGCGGAGGATACGTGCTTAAAAAGGTCATAGTCCTTGTTTGGTTTGTCCTTTCCATCTTTATTTTCTCCCTCCTAATATTCAGACTTCTACCGGTTCTTTTAAAAGCATTTACCTGTCTTCAATGGCTAAGTCCGTGAATACCACCACCACAGTCATGGCAAGTCTGTTCATGTCCTTGTTTACAGGGCAAAAGGAACACATCCTAGCGAAGTTCCGTCGGCACAAAAGCAGCCACAATGCCAATGACTATGGCCGCTAGGGCGGCGCCAAGGACGGAAACCGTCATGGCATTGACAAAAAACTGCGCTACGTAAATAACGATTGCAGCCACAATAAAACCAACAATGCCTCTGCTCTGGGGGGATATTTTCTTACCCATAATGGCCTCCACAACGTAGCCCAGAATGGCGATAACGACCGCCGCCAGCAGCGCTCCGCCGAACCCCACCACAGCAAAGCCCGGTAGTATAAAACTAAGGACTATAAGCACCAGTGCCGAGATAATAAAACGAACGATTAAACATAATATGGTTATTCACCTCCTGTTTTTATACTGCTTGTTTCCACTATTTTACACGAATAGTTTCTGAGAATTCTATCAGCACAGTACTTATAAATAAGTAAAAATAAAGAAGCCTTGTCAAACATAATCAAATTATCCACAATCCTGCAAAACGGTAATTTCCTTAATTAAAAAAAACGCCCCAGCACGAATTGGGATTAACCCAAACCGCGCCAGGGCGCTTGAAGCATGACTATCTCAACATATGCTGATTAAATCTACAGAAACTGCCTGACTACCTGTCGTTACTGCTGCTTCAGCTAAGCATACATGGAAAGCACATTTGTGGATGCAGCTTCACTCACTAATTCACCGTCAGACTGAGCAGTAACTGTAATCCAATCTCCCAATTGTAACGTCAGGCCTGTAACCTCCCAGCTGCCGTCAACTCCGGCAGTTACAGGCGCTTGCGGCGCCCCGTTAATGCTGAGGATAATCTCTGCTCCTGCTGTAGCTGTTCCGGTGACCACTGTGTGATCCTCTTTTACCGGCAGGGTAATAACCGGCGCTGCTGTCTGGGCCAGCAGAGAAGCTTCTGTTGTCACTGCAACTTTTACAATTGACGTTGCATTACCGTTGCTGTCATAGGCAACTACATAGACATCATACGCTGTTTCCACTGCCAATCCTGAAACAGTGATTACCGCCTCAGTGTCAGGGGTTAAAGAGATTTCCCCAAAACGGTTTCCGGGTAAAGGCTGACCATCATCGTAACAGCCCGCGGTAATTCTGGATGTATTGCTTGGCGGTGTCGCCCCGGCATCATATACAACAAAGTAGGCATCGCCATACTCATTGGTCTGTACCGTTAAATCAAATTGAGTCTCGGTGATATTATCAGTCTTCGGATAACCGGCCGCAAATTCAGGTGGTGTCGTATCTTCCTGGACATTAATCGCGAAGGTAACGGGATCACCGGTATCAAAGCTGACAACAAAGGAGTATATTCCTTCACCGTTGTCCCACAGATCGTTTAACACAATTGGTTTAACAGCCAGAACAGCCGTACCGTCTCCGCTGTCTGTAACTATATACTCTGATCCCATGAGAGTATATCCTTCATCATAGGCTTCAGGTACAAAGATACCGGTAACCTGAGCAGCATCTACCCAGTTTATGGTTGTGACCACATTTTCATAGCCAAAGTAGTAGAAGTCTGCTGCCTCCGGGACAATAACAGCACTGATTACATCCCTGGTGGTAAAGCTCCAGGTGATTGCTTCATTACCGGTGCTGCCGCTTCGTACCGCATCTGCCGGGATGGTTACCGTGTAAGTTGTGTTATGGTTTAAGGTATCATGGGCAATAGTCAGGGTACGGTTATCACCCTGTAGGACTGCCGCCACATTGCCCACCTGTTGTATTACCCCATCCAGATAGGTTATAGTGATGCCGCTGAGGTCGTTTACAGTAACATCTGTATCAAAGGTAACAGCGGTCGGGGGGTTTATATCTGCTGCCGGGGCGCCGTTCATTGGAACCAGCGTCTCTGCTGCCGGCGCCGGAGGTACTGCCTTGACCGTCAGTTTATAGTATTTGGTGGTTACCCCGTCTTCGGCAACAACAACCACTACAATGACATCATTCTCTGCCAGGACTTGAGTTGCCAGGTCTGCTTCATCTATCGTTATCCCGTTTAGGGTCACAGTTACTGTTGCATTGCTGTCAGCAGGCGCTGCCCCAATCCCGGCGAACCCGGTAAAGTCCGCTACCTCAAGCTCTGCTCCCGCATCCACCGAGGGGTCGGTCACCTCAAGTCCGGTCAACCCGGTTACATCCACCCCGCCTGCGGTGAAGACTGCCAGGGTGGCATTAGTGTTCAGGGGTCTGGTAATCTCCGCCAGCTTGATGATACTGTCAGCATTATCTGAGTATATGGCATTAAATGTACCCCCGGTATTTACCACCGATACCCTGGTGCCTTTGACAACAATACCATCATATACCTGGGACTGCCCGTTGTAATGGGTCTGCAGCTTGGTGGAATTGATGCCGCCCACAACTACATTGGTTAAGTCGGTTTCCACAGAGCTGACTGAGGTGCCGGTAAGACCCCCGGTGTTAATAAAGCTGATGGCCGCACCGCTGAAGACCAGTTCGGACACCTTAAAGGTACTCTGCTTATAGAGAAGGTGTATTGTATCCCCATTGGCAGTCAGGTCATAGATGTCAAAAACATCTGTAGATGAACCTGTGGTGCTGCCGGTGCCCAGATTTGATTTGACAACTATGGAATAGGTTTTGTCAGTACCGCTCATCCATCTATAATAATTGTATTTGTGTGCTGCAATATAATAGTTGTCTCCTGAATCCAAGGCAATATAGGAGCCTTTGTTAAAGTAGTTCCCGGCATAGGTAGCCCCTCCCAGGCTTTCATAATACCCGTCAAAGATAACCTGATTCGTAAAACTGCCCGAAGTATTTACGGCATACATAATATCCGGCTTGTTATCATACCAGAAGGTATTTCCATCTGTATCCGTATAGGTTATATGGGCATAGCCATTACTGTCCACGGCAATATCCGGTTTGGAGCAGGAACCGCCATTATTGGATGCTATCAACACCTCACCGCTCCAGGCGCTGCCGTTAAAAGTACGGTAACCGATGGCCCCATTTGTGGTATAGGCTATATGAGCGTTATCGGAACTGTCAATGGCCATTCTTCCTTCAGTACCTGTTCCAATTTCTGTTTCCACACCCCAGAGACCGCCGGCCTTCTCATTGTAGTAAATTTTGCCGTCCCTGGTATATACAACTCCGATAAAATCAGAACCGGCTTCCGCTTCCAGGAAATCCCCCACGGGAATTACCTCACTCAGTAATACTGCAGTTACCTTGTAATGCCTTACCGTTGTTCCATCCTCAGCCACCACTGTCACTACTATTACATCATTTTCTGCAACAGCCTGGTGAACCGGGTCTGCTGCGGGGATTCCATTTACGGTAACAGTCACTGCTGCATTGGCATCAGCTGCCGCTGCCGCAATACCGGTAAAATCAGTGAAATCGGTTATTTCAAGTTCAGCTCCCTGGTCAGTCATCGGGTTTGAGACCTCCAGTCCCGCCAAACCGGTTACGTCAATTCCACCTACAGTGAAGGCAGCTAAGGTTGCATCTGAGTTTGGAGTTAACAGCAGAATTTCATCTGCGGTAAGCTCCCGGGAAACCGTCATTTCACTCCAGAATGTGGTTTGTCCCTCCAGGGGCTTAATAACCAGCTCAATATGGGAGGGAATAAAGACCTCAGCGGGATTACTCCACCACTGCACAATAACTTCATTCAGGCTGCTGTAAGTCTTTGTTCCGTCTGCCGATATCCCTAAAGTGGTCAGAGCTTTGGTCACCGACTGCTCACCTAGCTTCAGGGTAACTATTGAATTATCCTTATCCAGGTAATATGGTGTCAGATGGGCCTCATTATAATTAATTTCCGTCCCATTTTCAAAGAACTTGTAGCCAAAAACGATACTGCCCTCACTAATATCTACTTGGGCGCCGGTAATCTGGTCCAAAGGCTGAACTGTAATCGCAAGTTCGCCTTTCGCTGCAACTCTTCCGGTGGCATCTTCTGTCACCCGGTAGCTTATGGTTGTGTCGCCGGCTGCTGCTGCAGTTATTTCTCCTGTGGCAGCATTAACAACCGCTTTGGTCTCATCACCGGACTGCCATGTAATCGTTTCTCCCGCTGCCGGTGCCGTAAATTCCGCAGGTGTTACATTAGGCTGACCTACCCTGACTTCGGCAATTGCGGGGTTATCGATGACTGCTGCCGGATAGACAGTGATTTCAGTACTGTTGTAGTTACCACTGTCTGATACGGTATAACTGATTGTAGTTGTACCGGCCCCCAGGGCTGTAATTACCCCGGTACTGGCATCAATGGATACTGTGGCTGTATTGCTGGACTGCCACCCGCCGACGCCGGCTTCTGTGGTCGAGGCCGCAGCTGTTGTGTTTTCTCCTATCTGGAGAACATTATCGATGTCAACTGCTGCGCCGAGAATGATAAAGTTTGCCGTATATTCCACATCCCCGGTTACAGTAAAGGTATATGTGCTTGCTGTGCTTATCTCTGTTCCGCCTTCGGTCCAGTTAACAAACAGGTAGCCTTCGTTTGCAGAGGCTGTCAGGGTCACCTCGGTGTTCTCTTCATGTAACCCTGCTCCCACCACGGTTCCGCCATCCACAGGGTTGATATTAATCACAATATTAAATCCGGGAATCGTATCCGGTCTCGGTATTGATGCTCCATCCTGCCAGTACAGGTATGGATAGCTGGCCCCTTCATCAATTGCCCAGACATTATCAAAATCCCAGCCGGTAAATGTCTCCCCTCTGATCATTTTAAAAGTGGTTTTGGGTTCACCTTTGCCTGTGTCGGACTGTCCTGATGTATTAGTATCATAGTAACAGTTGTTAATATCTCCGACACCGCCGTCCTGATACCCGATAAAGCCTCCTATGGTGCTGCCGCTTCCGGTAACTACTCCTGTGGAATATGAATTAAGAAAATGGCTGAGCGCATGGGCATTTCCAGCCATACCCCCTCTGCCCCAGGCTGCTCCAGTAACAGTAACATGGGAAGCACAGTTAACTATGAGATTACCGGCGCCGTGTTCTCCTGCCAAACCGCCGCCGTTTTGTGAAGCAGCTGCCACTATACCTGTTGCCCGGCACATTTGAATTGTCCCGTAACTGGCCCTGCCGGCAATGCTGCCTACATAACTCTTCCCGGAAATGTTGACATTTTCCAGGGATAAATCCCGGATAACAGCATAGTAAGTCATGCCAAAGAGGCCAATATTGTCCTCATTCGACCGGTTTATAGTGAGATTGGAAATTGTTTTGCCATTACCATCGAGTTCCCCTTTAAACTCTGAGCCCCAGGTTGGTCCGATAGGTATCCAGCCCTTGCCTTCATTGTACTCCGGACCATCTTCACCCAGGTAACCGGCTAAATCTATATCATTCAGCAAAATAAAATGCTTATTACTGTGAGCAGCTCCCAGATAGTTGCGGATATTGTGCAAATGCCTGGGTTCACTGATTTGCCAGGGAGCCTCTGCAGTACCTGAGCCTCCGGCAAACTCTGCCAATGTAGTAACGGTTGTGCCGTCACCTGCTGCTGATGCTTTGTGGGTATCTGTTTCCCTGACCCTGGCAATAAAGGTGTATCCAGTCTCCGGTGTTAATCCTGTGAAGACTTCACTGTCTTGCCACGTGGAACCGCCATCCCGGCTAAACTCCACAAGGGGATTGGCAGTCAGGGTAACAGTGGTCTCAGTTTTGCCCACCAATACCGGTGCATCAGGCGCTGCCGGTCCATCAGCTTTTTCCACTGCTGCTGTCGGGGCGCTGGTGACACTTCCGGCGGCATTGCTTCCATCAGCCGTTACTGTTGCGGTTATGGTCTGCCCGATGTCTTCCTGTACCAGGATGTAAGCCGTGCCTGTGGCCCCTGCAATGGCTGCCCCGCCGCGCTGCCACCGGTATGAAAGTGAGTTATCAGTTACCTCACCAGTGTACGTAAGTCCACTGATATTTGCTGTCAGTGTTTCTCCGAATTTAGTACTGCCATCTATTGTTACTGTGCCGCCCATTTCAGGCAGTGGTGCATTGTCAAAAGCGGTTATCGCCGCATTCAGGGCAGTCACGGCATCAGCGACTTGCTGCACTGTTGCTGCCACATTATCTGCTACCGCCTCTGCTGCTGCTATGGCCGCTTCCAAAGCATCCAAGTCTGCCTGCAGGACTTGTCCGGGATTCCGCGGTGTTGTTCCAACATCAGCATTTTCCGCTTTACCCTCGGCTGTTGCTATTGCTGCCAGCAAAGCTGTCTTGTCCACTTCTCCCTGTACTGATGCATCAAAGTCTGTTACCGCTCCATTTAGCGCAGTGACCGCATCAGTAACTTCCTGGACCATTGCCTCTGCATTATCCGCTATTAACTGTGCTGCCGCTATAGCTGCTGTCAATGCATCCAAATCTGCCTGCAGCACTTCACCCGGGTCTCTCGGGTCTGTCCCGACCACAGCATGGTCCACTTTATCCTGGGCTGCTGCTATCGCCGATGTTAACGCTGTCTTGTCTACTTCTCCCTGGACTGCGGCCTCAAATTCTGTTACCGCTGCATTTAACGCAGTAACCGCATCAGCAACTTCCTGCACTGTTGCCTCTGCATCAGCTGCCATTGCCTGTGCTGTTGCTATAGCTGCTTCCAAAATATCCAAATCCGCCTGCAGGACTTCCCCCGGATCTCTCGGGTCTGTTCCTACCATAGCACTGCCTGCTTTTACCTGAGCAGCTGTTATTGCAGATGTTAACGCTGTCTTGTCCACTTCTCCCTGGACTGACGCATCAAATTCTGTTACCGCTGCGTTCAGGGCAGTGACCGCATCGGCAACTTCCTGTACAGTTGCCTCTGCATCAGCTTCAACAACCTCTGCTGCTGTTATAGCTGCTTCCAGTGTATCCAAATCTACCTGCAGCACTTCACCCGGGTCTCTCGGGTCTGTCCCCACCACAGCCGCATCCGCTTTTCCCTGGGCTGTTGCTATCGCAGATGTTAACGCTGTCTTTTCCACTTCTCCCTGTATTGATGCCTCAAAGGCATCTACAGCTCCATTGAGTGCAGCAACCGCAGCAGCGACTTGCTGCACTGTGGCTGCCACATTATCTGCTACCGCCTCTGCTGCCGCTATAGCTGCTTCCAAAGCATCCAAGTCTGCCCGCAGGACTTCACCCGGGTCTCTCGGGTCTGTTCCTACCATATCAGCAGCAGCATCCGCTTTTGCCTGAGCTGCTGTTATCGCCGATGTCAGGGCTGTCTTATCTACCTGGCCGATATCACCCGCCTGGACATTATAGACATATTCTTCCCCTGCAGGTATAAGACCGGCTGCTCTAACCCTGACCTCAATCCTGTCCCCGGCAATCAGAGGCGTACCGGCCTGAGTTATCCTGTCAGCCGATATGCCAGGTGTCCAGTTTTGTTTGACTGCACTGCCATCAGAATTTGTGATCCTGAATTCCAGAGCAGCGGCAATATTGATTTTTGTCTGTCCTGCAGCTTCTCCTGCTGAAGGCCGGGTAATAACAACTTCTCCTCCGGCAGGCGCTGCCGGAGCAATTGTTACAATAAAGGTCCCCGCTTTGATTACTTCATTGGAACTATTCTTTATCTGGACATCAATTGTGGCTCTGCCAGCTGCTAAAGGAGTTACCCGGATCTCATTACTGCCTGCTCCGCTCACCTCTGCAGCAGCAACTTCAGGCGCCGAGGAATTGACTTCCAGTATTTCTCCCGCATCTAAAACTACAGAATTGGAACTGTCCGCCGGGCCGCCAACAGTAAGATTAACGCCTGTCAGACCTGTAACTAGCTGTATTTCCGGAGGCGCTAATCCTATGATTACAGGCGGCACAATTACGGTGTTATTGACCGCAATTCTCGATAAGCTTCCACCCACAATGTTAATATAGGCACTATTTTCCTCTACCTGAAGATAATTAATCGTTCCGCCTGCAACGGTAATCTGAACACCATCTGATACCACCTGAACTACATTGATACTTCCGGCGAATCGAACCTGGCCGGTGGTATTTACCGAAACTGTTGCCTGACCTGCATTTCCGGTTAGATTTAGTGATGCCGGACCAAATACCCCGATTACACCATGATGACTTCCCTGACTGTTAAAAGTATCTGCTGATACCGCCTGAATATTGGTATCCCCGGTTACTGTAACATCATCAGTTACATTAACAGTGGCATTGGGAGTATTGATAGTCAGGTTACCGGATATGGTCATGTTCTGAATTGTGATAACCTGACTTAAATTGCCCTCAATTAAGATGTCACCATTAATTGTATGGATTCCCGTTTCCGGGCCATAGGTAATATCCTCTGTCCCTGCAGGATATAATGTCACCGGCCCATCAGTTGTTCCACCATCAGTCCAGACAGGTACTGTTGCTGCTGCTGCTTCAAACACGGCACTGGCAGCAGCATAACCACTCCTGCTGAAGGTAAGTGTATATTCTCCGGCCATTGGCAGTTGGGAATCGACCGGATAAATTGTATAGCGGCCCGGATCATTATCTTCCGGGTCATCAGATATCCATTCATAAAAAGCTGCTTCATTGAGCGGTATAGCGGTTTCTCCCTTATTGAGAGAAAAATCACTGACAGACAGCCCTGTTATTGGAGCATTAGTTTCATCATTTGTGACAACTGCATCAAAATGGTCGGGAACGATACTACCGGAGGGAACTGCCAAATTTACCTCCGTATCGCCGCCACCGCCACCGCCACCGCCACCGCCACCGGCTGCCGGTGTGGTTGCCGGTGTGGTTGAAGTTATGGTGATATTGCCTCCGGCAGCTACAGTCAGCGTAGTCCCTGCAGCAAATGCCGTATTGTTGATGACCACATTTTCAGCTTTCACTTCGATTGTCGTTTCAGCCCAGACGTCAATATCTGCCCCTTTGGCAGTTTCGCTCACGGTTATTGCCGTGATTTTTGCGCCCTGGGCAATGGTGACTTTCGCTGCCGCCTTAACAGCTACAGTGGAAATAGTCGCTGTTTCTGATATTTCAATGGTTCCGCCCCGGATAAAGGTCTTTCCCTTTACGGTAACACCATCCAGGGTTACTCCACTATTACCTATTCCTTCGGCAAGATACAGATCCCCTGCAATAACCATATCCTTAAGGATTACATTACCGGAATTAACCACCAGGTTACCCTTGGTCTCGCTGCTGTACGTACCTGGCTGGTTAATAATCTCCCCACTGGCTTTACCGAGGATTGTAACTGTTTCGGCACGTTTAATATTCTTCTCCGGCCCGAATGTGCCGTCAGGATACCCGCCGATAAAACCTTTACCCTGCATAACAGCTACAGAGTTTCTGGCCCAGTCCCCAATCTGACCGGAATCCTTAAATTCAGAAGACATTGAGGAGGTGTCATCACTTAAACCAAAGGCCTTAACCACCACTAAAGCAGCTTCCTGACGGGTAATATTGTTCTGCGGCCTGATGGAGCCATCAGGATATCCCCCAACATAACCTGCAGCCACAGCTTTGGCAATTTCGTCATAATACCAGACATCGCCGGATACATCTGAGAAACTTACCACAGCTTTTTCCTTAAACCCAAATACCTTGTTTATCAGGGTGAAGAATTCTGCCCTGGTAATGTTATTATCCGGTCTAAAGGTATTATCGGAATAACCTTTAATCAAACCCTTAGCTGACCACTCTTCAATTTGCCCTTTTGCCCAATGATGTGAAATATCGGAAGCGGCAAAAGAAGTAATGGGCATCATGAGCACCAACATTGCTAAAATAACGGATACTAATAATAAATTCTTAACTTTCAATCTCCTGCACATTTATTTACCCCCTTAGCTGTCAGTCTTTTTACCTGAAACCTTTTTTGGCTGCCACCCCCTTCTGATAAGGTAAAAAAGCACAACAGGTTAATGCTGTGCCGAGCACCACAATTAATACTAATACGCTTTCGCGAAACACCAATAACTAACCAAAAATAATTCGCATATGCTTCAGTTTATGATATAATTAACCAAGCGTCTATCACCCTTGAAGGGTGATTTTGTCTAATTAATCAAGTAGTAATTATTATTGGGTATGATAATGTCTTAGTGCAGGAGAAAAAAATGTGGGCTAAATCATTTGGGCTGGGAATTGTGCAGGGCTGGTTATGGCTGTTCTTTCTGAACGGCCCGCTTATGTATGGTGTCACCACTAAATCTGGCGGGAGCCCTGAAACCGTGTTTATGGCCTTTTTACTTTGCACCTCAATTTCATATCTGCTTATTGCCAAAATGGGTAAAATAACAGCAGGGTTGTGGAAAAAACCATTATTTATAATTCTGTCTATATCATTAATGACAGCCGGAACTCTGGTATGCGGTTTAATAGGAAATGATAGTCCGGAACTTCGTTACAATCTGCTGATTATACTGGGTTCACTTCTGGCAGGGGTGGGTTCTGCCATGCTGATATCGGCATGGGGTGAACGGTACAGTACTCTTCCTGCCCATCAGGCCAGCCTGGCCTTCGGTATCGCGGTAACGGTCGGAACCATCATTTTCTTTATTGTCAGCAAGCTTCCGTTACTTATGGCAGTCCCAGTCACTGCCTTTATACCACTGGGTTCCATGATCCTGCTGCTGCGCGAAACTAATACCATAGCTGAACCGCAGCAGGATGCCTCTATCCGGTCGGCTGAATCCTTTCCCTTTCCCGTACGGTTAGTAGTGCTAATCATTTTATTTTACGTGGCCGGCGGCCTGATGCATAAGATGATTGCCTCAGGACAGCAATTAGGCTTTGTCGAAAACTTCTGGCTTACCAATATGGTGTACTTCGCCGTATGCCTGTCAGCAGGAGTATTTGTTTACTTCAATCCCGGCCTTGACCTGAGATTACTTTACCGGCCAATTCTTCCTCTCCTTGGAGTTGGTTTTGTGCTGTTCCCCTTTTTACATATTTCTTATCCTGTGATTCCTTTTACTTTCCTGCAGACCGGGTTTGCTCTTTTTGACCTTTACACCTGGATACTTTTTGCATACCTGGCGGCACGTCATCGTTTTCCGTGGAGTGTCATTGCCTGGGGTATGTTCCTGATTACAACGGCCATTTTTTCCGGAGAATTTATTTTTAAAGAGATCTCGTCAGCAATTTCGCTAAGCATAGCAGAAACTGATTTGATTTCCCTTTTGGCGGCACTGCTGATGTTTATCGGGACAATGGTTTTCCGGGGAGAGCGGGAAACATTTGCCGGCTGGAATTATCCTTCTGCCCCTGTAAAGCCGGAGATAGCTGAAGCGCGTCTGAGCAATAAGGCTCATGCAGAAACAGCCTGTAGTGTCTGGAAGATACCAAACCCTGAAGGCGGGTCTCCGGTTGGGGCTGCTCAGGAAGGTTCTCCAGTTGCACAGTTCGCCGGGCATTACGGCCTGACACCCCGGGAAAAACAGATTATGGAACTGCTCCTGGAGGGACGGAACAACCCTTATATCCGGGAAAATCTCAACATTTCCAACAACACCCTGAAAACCCATCTGCGCAACACTTTCCGCAAACTCTCCATCAGTGACCGCCAGGAACTCCTTGACCTGTACAGGGAATTCAAGGATAGTTTTCTTTGAAAAAACTTAAGGGTTACAGCTAAAATTGCTGTAACCCTTTTCTATAAAGTGGCACATCCACCTGGGTAGGCAGCCTTAACCCGGCCGAACCTCCCCAGAAGAGGACCCATGACCAGATTTGAGGCCCTCATTTTACGCATCAGGTCTTCTGAAATTTCCAGGCTGCCGACTTTGCTGCTATCAACGGTAACTGTGCTGCCATCGCACTTTATCCGGGCCCCAAGATATGTCAGCACCTCTTTCATCACCTGGACATCCAGGAGGGCCGGAACCTCATGAATAATACTTATACCCTTGGTGAGCAGACTGGCCGCCAGAATAGGAAGGATAGCATTCTTGGCGCCGCTTACCCTTACATTCCCCTTTAGACGTTTACCTCCAATAACAATAAACTTCTCCACTTGGTCACCTCCAGATTCAGGTTATTCACCTACAACCCGAACCTCCAGTTCCAGCTCAATTTGGTACTTTTGCATGACAAGGTTCTTTATTCGGGTTATTAGTTGTAAGATATCTTCAGCCTTAGCCATGCCCAAATTCACAATGAAATTAGCGTGTTTGTCTGAAACCATGGCATCACCAATTCTCATTCCCTTACACCCGGCATTTTCGATGAGCCACCCGGCCCACTGTCCGGGGGGATTAGCGAAGACACTGCCCGCAGTTGGAAACTCCAGGGGCTGTGAGCGCCTTCGTTTCTCCAGGTTGACTTTATTTGCAGCCATTATCTCCTCCGGTTCTCCCGGTTTCAGGTCAAAATCTGCAGTCAGGATCACCAGGCCTTTACCAGGGATGCCGCTTTTTCGATATGAAAAACCAATCTCTTCTTTCTCCAAAGAGACGGTATTCCCATCACCTGTCAGTGCGGTAACCCCCCTGACAACATCAGCCATACTCTTACCGTGGGCTCCTGCATTCATGCTCACAGCGCCCCCCACGGAAGCCGGAATGCCGGCCGCAAATTCCATACCTGTCAAGCCTTCCCGGGCAGCCCTGGCGGACAAAGTTGGGATAAACACCCCCGCTTCAGCTGTAATCACTGTACCCTTAACCTCAATCTGGTTAAATCCCCGGGAAATCTTGAGTACAATCCCCCTGATGCCCCCGTCTTTGACAAGCATATTGGAACCATTCCCCATCACTGTCAACGGCAGGCCTTGTTGAATGGCAAACTGCTGGCATAGCCTGATATCTTCGATAGAGGAAGGCAGCACCATTATGTCCGCCGGGCCGCCAACCCGCCAGGAGGTATGGTTCTTCATGCTTTCGCAGCTTTTAACTTCACCTTTAAGCAATTTTTCCAAACTCTGCTCAATTTCGCAAGGGTCCATACCCTACCTCTCTTTCAGCCTTTCTACCAGTTGCATTCCGGCTGTCCTGATATTACCCGCCCCCATAGTCAGGATGAGGTCTCCGGGCTCGGCTGTCCGATACAGGAAATCAGTAATCTCTTCCAGTGTCCGGAAATAATGCACGCTCCTGTTCTCATGCTCGCTTACTGCATTAACTATCAAATCAGCGGTAACACCTGGCACAGGTGTCTCTCCGGCTGCATAAATCTCATTTATTATAATCATGTCTGCATCAGGAAATGCTTCACCAAACTCCCTGTAAAGCAGCCCTGTCCTGGAATACCTGTGTGGTTGAAAAACACCTATGACACGATTTGATTCCGTCTGTTTAGCCGCCCTTAAAGTTGCTTTCACCTCCGTTGGATGGTGGGCATAATCGTCAACAACCCTGATGCCATCAACTTCTCCCAGTAACTCAAATCTTCGGTGTGGTCCCTTAAAATTTTTCAGCGCTCCCGCAACTGCCTCAAAATCAAGACCGGCTGTCCGGCCAACTGCAATTGCCGCCATGGCATTATTTATATTATGCAGACCGGGTACATTAAGTTCCAGAACCCCCAGCCTATCATCCCCGAAAAAAATTTCAGCATATGTATTTATACCCCTGGTCCGGATATCTCTGGCCGAATACATCGCCGGGTGTTCAATACCGTAAGTCAGCAGCCTTTTATCTTTTGCGACCGCCATTTCCACCAGGTCCGGGTCATCGGCACATACAATCAGATATCCGTCAGAAGGAACTTTTTCCATAAAATCGCCAAAAGCCTCTTTAATGGCTTCCCTGCTCCCATAGTAGTCCATATGGTCATCCTCTATATTTGTAATCACCTCAATCAACGGAGACAATAGCAAAAACGAACCATCACTTTCATCCGCCTCTGCAACAAGGTACTCTCCTGACCCCAATTTGGCATTGCCCCCGATTTCAGTTATATCCCCACCGACCACAATTGTCGGTTCCTGACCGTTCCTTTCAAATACCAGAGCTACCATGGAACTGGTGGTTGTTTTTCCATGAGCCCCGGCCACGGCAATTCCTTTTTTTCCGGCCATCAGCCGGGCCAGCATTTCTCCCCTTTTTACAACCTCAATACCCCGCCTCAGCGCCTCCTGCAGCTCGGGGTTATTTTCCCTGATGGCAGAAGAAACCACCACCAGATCAGTGTCCTGTCCAATATTCGCACCGTCATGTCCGAAGCAAACCCGGGCGCCCATATTTATTAACCGGGAAGTGGGTTCCCCCTGTTTCAGGTCTGACCCGCTTACATGATATCCCTGCTGCAATAAAATCGTGGCAATTCCGCTCATTCCCGAACCACCTATTCCAACGAAATGAACATTCCCGTGTCCGGTTTCCAACAACTGTCACTCCTCCCTGTTATCCCTATCTCATATTATGCAGTATAATTTTTTATTGTGCCATGAAGCTGACGGAGCCTGTCCATCACTAACCAAAAAGAAAAAAGTCTTCATTAAAAGTCTCTGAACAATTACTGCCCGCTGATATCGTTTATAAGCTGCAGGATATGTTTCAGCGCCCCGGGTTTACCCAGACTGCGCGATTTTTCTGCCATTCCGGCAAGAACCTGTCTGTCGGAGAACAAATTATATATGGTATCCCACAGGACTTTAGAGGTAAGGTTCCGGTCCGGTATCATCACTGCAGCCCCTTTTCTGACCAGCGCTTCCGCATTATATTCCTGGTGATTGCCGGAGGCGTATGGGTAAGGAATCAGAACCGACGGCAGCCCCCGAACCGTAATCTCGGCAATTGAAGTAGCCCCGGCCCGGCATATAACCAGGTCTGCAACCGCAAGAGCCTCATCAATATTGTATAAATAAGGGGTGACAGTAACATTCCCACACCCGGCAAGGTCTATTCCCCTGGACCTGAAATCACCTAAGGTCTCCTCATATCCGGTTTGTCCGGTCACCAGCACCAGCTGCATACCCTGCTGTCCGCAAACCTTCGCGGCCACATCAGGCAGGGCCTTGTTAATGCTCCGGGCCCCACGGCTGCCGCCCAGAACCAGGACAGTAAATCTGTTCCCGTCAAGGCTCAGGGCCTTGACTCCCGCTTCCCGTTCTGCCATTGTAATCTCCGGCCTTACCGGAAGTCCGGTTACTTTGATATCAGCCCTGGAACTGAAATACTTCCTGGATTCGGGAAATGTAGCTGCAACTTTCGTCACAAAGCCTGACAAAAGCTTATTGGTGATCCCGGGATATGCATTCTGCTCATGAATCAGGGTCGGTATTTTGAGCATTACCGCTGCACTGATAACAGGAGCGCAGACATACCCTCCGGTTCCCACTACCACAGTTGGTTTAAACCTTTTTAAAATTCGTAAAGCGTCAAAAAAACCCTTGATGGCGCTAAAAACAGTCTTAAATACCCGTAAAGATAGTTTCCGCCTCAGGGCTTCAGCTGTAATTATTTCAAAATTAAACCCCTCACGCGGGACAATGTCTGCCTCCAACCCTTTAGCAGTCCCCAAAAACAGCACTTCTGCCTTCGGGTTATTTTCTTTTAAACCTCTGGCAATGGCCAGGGCGGGATAAATATGCCCCCCTGTACCGCCGCCGGTAAGAACTATCCGCACTGCCACTCCCCCCATTTTAACGGGTTTAATCATCGCGAAGAGATATATCGTGAAATATTCAAAAGAATCCCCACCCCTATCAGTGTAAAAACAAGGGATGAGCCGCCAAAACTTATCAGCGGCAGCGGTATTCCGGTAATCGGCAGGGATCCGGTAACTACTCCAATATTTATAATGGCCTGAAGGGCAATCATCGAAGTCAGCCCCACTGCCAACAAGCTCGCAAAGGGATCCTGGGTACTCAGGGCAACCTTAAAACCCCGCCATACAAAAACCAGGAACAGCATAATTACAAAGGCCCCGCCAAAAAACCCCAGTTCCTCACCCAGAACAGCGAATATAAAATCCGTATGCTGCTCAGGGAGATAAAAAAACTTCTGGTGACTCTGTCCCAGGCCCAGACCAAACAACCCGCCGGAACCAAGCGCATACAGTGACTGGATGATATGAAACCCCGTTCCCTGCGGATCTGCCCAAGGATCCAGAAAGGCCAGGAAACGGCTCATCCGGTACGGCTCGAGGACAATTGCCAGACAAACTGCTGCCAGACCTGCTAAAGCCAGGTAAATCAGGTGTTTGCCCCTGGCCCCTGCGGCAAACAGCATTATATAGACAGTCCCGGCAAGAGACACAGCAGTTCCCAGGTCAGGCTGGAGCAAAATCAACAAGCAGGCCAAGGCCAGAATAGCCAGGTAAGGAAGCATTCCTGAAGCAAACTGTTTGAGCCGGCTGCGGTTCTTAGCCAGCCCATAGGACATGAAAATCACCAGCGAAAGCTTGATTACCTCTGAAGGCTGAATCCTCATGGATCCGACTCCCAGCCAGCGCTGGGCGCCTTTGACACTCTTCCCGATACCGGGCATTACAACTGCAATAAGAAGGACAAATGCCATTATTAACAGCGGGATCGCCCATTTCTTATACTTCCAGTAATCAATTTTCATCACTGAAATCATTGCGGCAATCCCTATCAGAGCCCACAGCACCTGTCTTTTCAGGTAATAAAAGGTGTCATCAAGTCTTTCATAAGCGGTAACCTGGCTGGCGCTGTACACCATGACCACACCGATGCCCAGCAGCAGCACCACAGCACCAAACAAGAGAATATCAGGCGACTTTTTCCGAGGATACAAAGAGTATTACCTCCTTAGGCTGAGTACAAGCTCCTTAAATCGTTCTCCCCGCTCCTCGAAGTTCCTGAACATATCCCAGCTGGCACAGGCCGGTGACAACAGCACAATTTCCCCGGGTCTGGCTTCTGCCGCAGCCATCCTGACGGCATCATCAAAATTTGCGGCCTCCAGGATTTGTGTAAAGCCGGTCCCCATAACGGCTTTACGCAGTTCGTCCCTGCATTCGCCAAGGACTATCAGGCTGCGTACCTTTTCCTTAACTTTCCGGGCAAACTCGCTGAAATCACTGCCCTTATTTCTCCCGCCGGCCAGGAGTATAATAGGTTCATCATAAGCTTCGAGGGCCTTTATTGAGGCATCGGGATTAGTTCCCTTGGAATCATTGATAAACCTGATTCCATCAAACTCGGCAACAGGTTCCAGCCGGTGCGCCACTCCCCGGAAGCTTTTCAGGGTCATGCCGATAACTTCTGCCGGAACGCCCATTACATAGGCGGCCGCGGCTGCAGCCAGGGCATTTTCCAGGTTATGGGCTCCCCTGATAAACACTTCCCCCACTGGACAGACCGGTTCGGTTTTTCCGCCAAACAATGCCACTATTTGCCCGTCCTCAACAAATATTCCTTCTTCTACCTTATGCCTCCGGCTGAAAAATATTACTTTTCCCGGAGTCCGGCCACTTAATGCGGCCACTCCGGGGTCGTCATAATTAAGTACCGTAAAATCAGTCTTGTCTTGATTCTCATATATCCTGGCCTTGGCGCCGGTATAGTTTTCCATCGTCCCGTGCCTGTCCAGGTGGTCGGGTGTAAAATTAAGCATAACAGCCACCTTGGGCCGGAACTCTGCAATACACTCTAGCTGAAAACTGGACACCTCGGCCACAATAACATCTTCAGGGCCATACTTTTCCACTTCCAGCACCAGGGGCAGGCCGATATTGCCTCCAACACAAACACGCCTGCCGGCATCCCTGAAAATCTCCCCAACAAGTGATGTCGTGGTTGTCTTCCCATTGGTTCCGGTAATGGCAACAATGGGAGATGCGGCGAACCATGAGGCCAGTTCCAGCTCACTGTATACCGGAATTCCCAGGTTAACAGCACGCTCAATCGGTGGTATATTCAGAGGCACACCCGGGCTGACCACCACAAAGTCGAAGTCACCGGAACCGAACTCGGGATACACACCGGTAATAATACCAACATTCTCCGGCACCTGGTCAAGAACATCCTGCAAGTCCTCCTCGGACTTTTTATCAGTAAGTACCACGCGGGCTCCCCTTCCGGCCAGGAAGCCGGCTGCTGCCAGTCCGCTGCGGGCTATCCCCACCACCAGTACCTTTATGTTCTCCCATTCAGTTGTTCCCCATTTTGTTCTCTGTTTCTCCCTGGAACTCTCCATTTTGCTCCCTACTCTCATTATGTCCCGAATATCATTATGCCCATAATATCATGACTTGAATTTCTCTGTTAACCGATATTATGCATTCCCAACAGTCCCAAAGCCGCACCAATTAAGGCCGCCAGCCAGAACACCCGGACAACTTTCTGCTCCTGCCATCCTTTAAGCTCGTAATGATGGTGCAGCGGGCTCATTAGAAAGACTCTTTTACCGGTCGTTTTAAAAGATATAACCTGTATGATTACAGATAATATTTCAGCAAAGTATAGAAATCCAATAAACGGAATAAACAACTCTGTCCCGGTAACTACAGCCATCGATGCCAAAGCCCCTCCCAGGGCCAGGGAACCGGTATCTCCCATAAAAACACGAGCCGGGTGGATGTTGTATCTCAAAAAGCCCAGGCAGCCGCCCACCAGCGCCGCCCCAAATACGGCCACTCCCTGGAGTTCCAGCATAATTGCAGCCAGGATAAATGCCAGTGTTGATATCGCCACCGAACCGGCAGCCAGTCCGTCAAGACCGTCTGTGATGTTGACCGCATTAACCGTCCCCGGAATCACTATCAGTGAGGTGAATATTATGTACAGAACCGGGCCAATATCAAACCGGTATCCCGAAAAAGGAATAACCAGCTCTGTCCCCCTGCCCAGGAAAAATACAGCCACCACCGACACGGTAATGGCGACCCCCAGCTGTCCTAACAGCTTTTCACGGGCTCGCAGTCCCAGTGACCGCCTCAAGACCACCTTGATATAATCATCAATGAATCCAATAAGTCCATAAGCCAGGGTAGCCCCCAGGACCAGGAAAACAGGTCCTGTTTTCGGTGCAAATACTAATGTCCCCGTTACCGCACCGGTTAAAAACAATACTCCACCCATGGTGGGTGTACCCGCCTTCTGCAGATGTCTCTTAGGACCGTCATCCCTTATATACTGCCCAAACTTCATCTTATACAGTACAGGTATCAAAAGCGGTCCTGTCAGGAGACTGATTATCAAAGCCAAACCAAACCCGTAGATTATCTCTTCCAACAAATTCTCCCCCCGGAATGTATTATGTCATCTGCAGGAGGTACTCCACTATACTCTCCATCTTAACTCCGCGCGAACCTTTAACCAGAACCACATCACCGGGCCGGACCACCTTCCCGAGAATTTCTGCGGTTTCTCCGGTAGCATTAAAACTAATAATCTCCACAGGAGGATTTTCCGTCATAGTTGCCCCCAGCGCTATTTCCCGGGCCAGGCTGCCGACTGTAACCAGTACATCCACCTGCCTGTCCGCAGCTGCTTCACCAACCTCCCGGTGTCCGTCAAAAGCCCTTGTCCCCAACTCATACATGTCTCCGAGGATGGCTATTTTTCTTTTCCCCCGGCCCACATCGGCTAGAATTTCCAGAGCTGCCTTAACAGACGCGGGATTGGCATTATAGGTGTCATCAATAACAGTAGCCCTTTTACCCTCTTTAATCCCCAGTCTCATGGATGTAAGCCTGGCATTCCCAAGTCCCTTCTTTATCTTCTCAAGAGAAACCCCGGCCTCCAGACCCACTCCTACAGCAGCCAAGGCATTAAGGACATTATGCCTGCCGGGAATAGGCAGGTTCAGATCGATTTTACCTTCTGAAGTCAGGGCTGTAAAGCTTATGCTTCTGCCTTCCGGACTTCGGATGTCCTGTGCCGTAAGCTGCACATCTCCACCTGTGCCATAAAACACCACCCGGCCCCGGCATCTCGCTGCCTGACCGCGGACCATACAGTCATCCCCATTGAGTATGGCAAACCCCTCAGGATCAATGTGGTCAAGGATCTCACCCTTAGCCCTGGCTATATTGGCAAGCGAACCGAGCCTTTCCAGGTGCGTTTCCCCTATATTTGTAATTACTGCACCATCAGGTTTAGCAATTCCGGCCAGGAGGTCAATTTCCCGGAGTCCCCTCATGCCCATCTCCAAAACAACAGCGCCAAAACTGTTATCCAGTTTAAGCAGTGTCAGGGGCAGTCCAATATGGTTATTCAGGTTCCCGTCAGTCTTCAGGACGGCATACCTCTGTTCCAGGACAGCAGCGATCAGGTCCTTTGTGGTGGTTTTCCCGTTGCTTCCGGTAACCCCTATCACCAGACCGGCAAATTTACTCCTGTTGTGTGCCGCCAGGTCCTGCAGGGCCTTAAGAGTATCCGTGACCAGAATGACCGGTCCCGGCCAGGGTCCGGTATCAACCTCCCGGCTGACTATAACTCCGGCGGCTTTTTGGGATACTGCCCTGTCAATAAAATCATGGGCATCAAAGCGATCTCCCACTAAAGCAATAAAGAGGTCTCCCTCATTAATCTGCCTGGTATCAGTGGACACCCGGTCAAAGAGCACACCGGGGTCACCCTGCAACATTTCCCCCGACACTGCCCCGGCAATTTCTTCCGCAGTGAATTCATACATCTTTTGGTAACATCTCCCTCGCAACTTCACGGTCATCAAAATGGTTAACCTTATCATTGACTATCTGGTATGTTTCATGGCCTTTCCCAGCAATAAGGATTACATCTCCCGCTTCAGCCATCTTTATCGCACTGCCGATGGCCTCTCTGCGGTCAGGAATAATGGAGTATTTCGACCTGTCAGCCGCTCTCCTGACTCCCTCTTCTATCTGGGAGATGATAAAAAGCGGCTCTTCCGTCCTGGGGTTATCTGAGGTCAGGACGGAATAATCACTGAGCCGTGCCGATATTTCCCCCATCACCGGACGCTTTGTCCTATCCCGGTCACCTCCGCAGCCAAACACCGTAATCACCCGTCCTGCAGCGAACTCCCGGGCAGCCCTGATGATATTTTCCAGCCCGTCAGGAGTATGGGCATAGTCAACCAGTACGGTAAAGTCCTGCCCCTCGGAAACTTTTTCCATGCGCCCAGGAACACCTTTAACTGACTCCAAGGCAGCTTTTATCGAATTAATTGCGATACCCTGGCAAATTCCTACTGACAGTGCAGCCAGAGAGTTATAAACATTAAACATTCCCGGCAGATGAATTTCCAGATACAGATCCCCTTTTGGGGTTGCCACATCAAATGCTGCCCTGTCTGCTCTCAAGTTAATATTAAATGCTTTGATATCACAGTCATTTTTGACCCCATAAGTCAACACCCTGCCTTTGGTGGCCTCTATAACGCTCCGGGCGCTGGAGTCATCTACATTTATAATACCATATTTGGGCGCTTGTTTCCCCACATTCCGGTCCAGTCCTGCGAACAGCTTTTTCTTGGCCTCCAGGTAGTTCTCCATATTCCCGTGAAAATCCAGGTGATCCTGAGTAATATTGGTGAAAACAGCATTATCAAATTCAACACCCTCTGTGCGGCCAAGTTCCAGGGCATGTGATGATACTTCCATTACAGCATGGGTAACCCCGCTGTCAACCATCTCTTTCAAAAGCATCTGCAGGTCAAGGGATTCGGGTGTAGTATTGGTGACCGGAAGTACCTTTTCACCTATCTTATTAATTATAGTCCCGATCAGACCAACCTTGTAGCCTTCTTCCTTAAATATCCGCTCTATCAGATATGTCGTGGTGGTTTTCCCATTTGTTCCGGTCAGGCCAATCATAGTGAGTTTACGGGAAGGATGATCAGCCATGGCAGCACTCATTAATGCCAGTGCCTTTCGCGTATCCCGCACGATGACGAGGGGTATCCCCCCGGGGACTTCCACAGGCCTTTGGGCTATGATTGCGGCAGCACCCTGCTCCAAGGCAGACGGGATATACTTGTGACCATCAGTTTTGAAGCCTTCCACACAGACAAACCCGCAGCCCGGTGTCACCTTCCTGGAGTCATAGCTGAGACCGGACAGGATTGTATCAAGGTTTCCCCTTGTTTCTGCAGCTTCCAGGCCAATTATTAAATCACGCAGACTTTTCATGGCAACCTCCGACCTAATATGATGTATTAATTATTATTGGCAGCAAAACACCAATTTATCCATAAATATGCAGCGGGATCGGATGTATCCAAACATCTAATCCCGTCTACAAATCAAAACCTGTCCCAAGTTCAACTGTCGGGCGGAAACAAACTTTTACGGGGATGGTTCCCATACCGGCGGGGAGAAAACCACCGTAACTTCTTCCCCTGACTTCAGCTTGGTTCCCGGTGGCAGCTTCTGTTCCACTACAATCCCTGTTCCCTCCGGGTTTAACTGCAGACCCAGACTTCCCAGAAGCTGGCCCGCTTCCCTCATGGTCATCCCGGTTAAGTCAGGTACAGTGCGTTCCTGACCTTCAGGGATGTTCCCCCCGCGCTGCCCCAGATAAATAATCACCTCTGACCCTGCCGGAATCTTGGCTCCGGCTTTGGGCTGCTGATTATTAATCCACGAACCTTCACCCTCTATCCTGGCCTTTAGTCCAGCTTCCCGCAGGATAATCTGGGCATCCTCAAGGGCTGTGTTGACAACATCAGGAACCAGTACCTGAGCCTGTTCCTCCCTGTTTTCAATTTCTTCCTCACTGAGTTCAGGAGTTACATTGAGATAACGCAGGGTGTCTTTAGAAATATTTTTAAATACCGGCGCTGCCAGCTGCCCACCGTAGTGCATACCAGGCTTTGGTTCATCGATGACAACCAGCAGGGCAATCTTGGGGTCATCAGCCGGAGCAAATCCGGCGAATGAGGCCACATACTTGCCCTGGATATATCCGCCGGGGCCTGCCTTCTGCGCCGTCCCCGTCTTCCCGGCCACCCGGTAGCCTTCAAGATAGGCATTTTTTCCCGTACCTGAATTCACTACCTTCTCCAGTATTAGTGAGAGCTGTCTTGAGGTATCTTTGGATACCACTTGTCTGACAGGCTCAGGTGTATATTCCTTAACCAACTTCCCCTTACTGTCAGTTATTTTTTCGATTATCCTGGGTTTCATCAGCACACCGTCATTAGCTACTGCTGACATTGCCGTGATAAGCTGGAGCGGAGTTACGGATATGGACTGACCCATTGCAATCGTGGCAATATTGACCGGTATGATATCCTTCTCCGGAATCATAATCCCTTTTCCTTCACCACTGAGGTTAATTCCGGTCTTCTGTCCGAAGCCAAAGGCGTTAATATAGCGGTAAAACCTTTCCCCGCCAAGTTTCAGCCCCACTTCCACAAAACCGGTGTTACACGAATTCATGACCACTTCCTCAAACGACTGGGCTCCATGTGCCTGGGGGTATTTCCAGCACTTTATCCGGCGGTCACCTACAGTTGCATACCCGGGATCGTAGAACCGGTCATCAGGCTTTACAGTACCTTCCTCAAGGGCAGCGGCAGAAGTGATGATCTTAAAGGTGGAACCAGGTTCATAATTAAGCTGAATAGCCATATTTCTTCGATTCTGCTCAGGGTATTTGCCATAATCTGCGGGGTCAAAATCAGGTCTTGAACCCATACCGAGGATAGCGCCGGTCTCTGGATCCATCACAATGATAACAGCGCTTTTCGGTTCGTACTGGGTCACAATGTTATCCAGTTCCCGTTCTACAAAATACTGTATAGTTTCATCCAGGGTGAGCCAGACATTATTCCCCGGGTCGGGAGGAATCCGCTCATGCAGGGCCTGGGGAATCTGCCTGCCCCTGGCATCCTTCTCAATGACAATGCGGCCCGGTGTACCTGACAGGTACTCATCCATCTTGACTTCCAGTCCGTCAAGCCCTTTGTTTTCATAACCCACAAATCCAAGGATATGAGAAGCGAGTTTTCCTTTGCTGTAAGAGCGCTTGCTTTCCTCGATGATATCGATTCCAGGCAGGTCCAGTTCTTTAAGTTCCTGGGTTATTTCCGGATCAACCCTTCTTTTAATATATTCAAAATTGGTATTATTGGTAATCCTTTTATACACCGTTTCATATTCCATACCAAGAACTCGGGCAACCTCCCGCGCTGTTTTCTCCGGATCACCGTCTTTTACCAGCGGCGGGAAGGCACAAACAGAATCGGAGCTGATGCTAACCACCAGCTCTTCACCATTTCTGTCATATATAGCCCCCCGCTCAGCCGGGATGGGTATGTCATCCATCCGGTTCAGCTTGGCTTTTTCCTTAAGTTCCTCGCCACGGACGAACTGTATCCACGCCAGTCTTCCGACTAATAAACAAAGAACAACACCAACAACTATAAAAAGTCTGGTAACTCGTTTCCTGATAATTATGCTTGTGGCCTGCACTGAAGTCAACCCCTCTGTTTTCTATTGGTTGCTTCAACTCCGCCCGGTTAAACCCCGGTCATCCGTTGATGAGACTGGCCAGGGCTTGAACCAGAGAATTTCTTTTCTGCTGTTCTTCCACCGGTTCTTCCGGAATCTCAGCAGCAGAAGCAATCCCTATCGCGCCCTTCGAGCCGACGTTAGAATATTCGACGGGGACAAATTCAACTCCTTCTGCCAGCTCTGGTTTTTCCATACCCAGCCGGACAGTCGCCATATACTCTATGTTTTCCAGGGATTTCATTTCATCAATTTTACGCTGCAGAATCTGGTTTTGGGTGTCCAGTTCCTGAAGCTGACTTCTCAGAGCTATAATATCGTAGCCTGCCGAAGCGATCTCCGCGTTCCGGGAAACAAGCAAAAATGCCAGGCAAAGGGTGATTACTGCGATAACGCAGTAAACAAACTTTGTTTTTGCCCTTACCCTGCGGACCTTCCTGACCATGGTCCGGTTATTGTGCTGTTCCAGTGGAAGGTTACGGTAGTCAAAGCTTTCTTTCGCTACTAACAAACTTATTCATCCTCCCCGTTGTTTAGAACTCGGCGCTTTTCAGCTGCTCTGAGTTTGGAGCTTCGGGCACGCGGGTTGGCTTTAAGCTCTTCCTGAGTAGGCAATACAGGCTTTCCGGTAAGGACTTTAACCTGCTGTTTTTTGTTGCACATGCAGACAGGTAACCCCGGAGGACAGACACAGGTTTTTGCCATTTCCCGGAAAACCTCTTTGGCAATTCTGTCCTCAAGAGAATGAAATGATATCACACAAACCCGGCCACCGGGTCTGAGGATATCGACAGCCTCATATAGAGCCTTCTTGAACCTATTCAGTTCATCATTAACAGCAATCCTTAATGCCTGGAAAGTTCGTTTTGCCGGATGTGGGCCTTCCCTTCTGGCACCAGCCGGGACAGCCTTTTTGATAATCTCTACAAGCTCCCCCGTTGTATGTATGGGACGTTTCGCCCGGTGGTCAACAATAAACCGGGCAATCCTTCTGGCCCAATTCTCTTCCCCATAGTCTCTAATGATCCCAGTCAACTCGTCTTCAGTCTTTTCATTGACAATTTGCTCTGCTGTCAACAAATCTCCGGGGTTCATCCGCATGTCCAGGGGCGCATCCTGCATATAGCTAAAGCCGCGCTCTCCCTCATCAAGCTGGTGTGATGACACTCCAAGGTCAAAAAGGACCCCATCTGCTTCACCCAGGTTCAGTTCTGCGAAAATTTCTTTTAACCGGTAATAATTACTGTGAACATAAACAATACTGCTGCCAAAACTCTCAAGCCTTTTACGTGCAGCTTCCAATGCATTGGGGTCCTGATCAATGCCAATGACCCGGCCACCGGGTTGGATTTTTTTTATTATCTCTGTGGTATGCCCGCCTCCACCCAGTGTGCAATCTACATATGTTCCACCCTGCCTAAGATTCAGATACGTCATAACTTCGTCCAACATTACCGGAACATGGTGGAAATTCATCCCGCCTTCACCTTCTAAACATTTTTACATTCTCTCTACTTAAATACCGAGGTCAAACTCAACAATTTTCTCTGCAATTTCCTCATAAGTTGGTTCAGCTTCACTGCTGTATTTATTCCAGTTTTCCCTGCTCCAAATCTCGACTTTAGTGGATACTCCCAATACCACCGCATCCTTTTCCAAGGCAGCGTGTTCCCTGAGATTTGCTGGGAGTAATATCCTGCCCTGTTTGTCCAGTTCACATTCAGTGGCTCCTGAAAAAAACAGTCTGGCAAAGGCCCTGGCATCCTTACTGGTTGATGGAATCGTTTTGAATTTTTGTTCTATCTGCTGCCAGGCTTCCATAGGGTAAACAAACAGGCAGTTATCCAGGCCTTTTGTAGCAATAAACTTTTCGCCAAGCCCCTCCCTGAACTTCTGGGGGATAATCAGCCTCCCCTTTGGATCTACGGTATGTTGATACTCCCCCACAAACATCGGCCTGTTCACCTGCCTCCACATAAGCGGGCTTCCGGAACACTTCCCCCCACTTATCCCCACTTTATACCACTGTTATTCTTCATAATCGATAAAACTCCTCCTAAACTTTAGGGTTTTTTGAAAAATAATTTTCAATGAATATCCCCGTTTTTCTTGGTTTTATTGACAAAAGCTCATCAACGCACAATATGTTGTGCTCCGGCTTAGCAGCAACCTCTATTGGTTGTGTTTTTGTTTTTATAAGAAAAAATTAAAATAGACGTTTCCCCCGTTATTGCGATTGTGGCAAAAGCGCTTGACAATGTGCCTGTAATGTTATATATTTATAACATAAAGTTATTTATTTATAACATTGGAGGGAGCTATATGAAAACCAGTTGGCTTAAGTATTTAGGTTTTTTAGGATTGATAGGTTTATTGAGTCTGGTTACGGGTAATTGGGGACTGATTGGATTCTTCGGCTTTTTTAGTTTTTTTGGATTTGGGAAATATCTTAATGACGAACGATTTGAAACCAATGTAAATAAGGCAGCAAAGAACTGCTTTATATCCTCATTAATTGTTTATGCTGTAGCCAATATAGTATTTGCTTTTATGCCAGACTTTAAGGTTTATGCTTTTGCATTCGCACTGAACTTTTTGCTTATAATACTGGTGTTTGTAATATCCTTAAGAGTCTATGAGGGACAGGTGATCAATGATTAATGGCACTAGAAACTAAAATTAAAGAGTTTCGGGCTAAAATAAATATGACTCAGGAAGATCTGGCCAAAGCAGTGGGAGTTCGCAGAGAAACAGTAATTCACCTGGAGAAGGGAAAATACAATCCTTCATTGAAGCTTGCACACGATATAGCCCAAACTTTAAATACAACCATCGATGAATTGTTTACCTTTACTGATGATTAACACCCCCATTTTGCGGAGTTGATATCAGCAGCTATGAGTCAGCCTACCCCAGTATCTGATAAGATTAAAAAAACCCTCTACGTAGCTAAGATAGCTTAAGTAGAGGGCTGCATTATTTTTGAATGTTACAAAGTATTATTAAGACAGGGGTGGATGTGTTCCGGAAGGCGGTGTCTGTCGTCCGTCCGGCCCACCTTGCAGTTCTCAACGGTTTCTATTACCCCGTTCATTACTTAATGGGGTTGCCGCTGTAATTGACCATAAATATAAGGAGAGGCAGATATTTTCCGGAACGACGAGTCTGATGTCAGCTTGTCGGCGAGCCGCAAATGCGGGAGCCGGTAACAAGCTGAATTGTTGCCGTCGTGCAGGAAAATATCTGCCTCTCTATACGTTATGGTTAAATTTCTAGGCTCCCTATTTAGTTATGAAGCTTCCTCCTGAAGGAAATCTTCAAGTTTTCTCCTGCGGCGACGCACCGGTTTCTTGACCTGCAGCTTTTCACCGGTAACCGTGCCGCAATCACTCAGGTAAACAGTGACACCATGCACCCCGCCCAGGTTAAGCAGTTGGGCATCACACCATTCCACCCGATACCCGCCATCGATCCTGTTGAAATTGTAAAAGGGGAACCGCGCTCTTTTCAGAAAAACATCCACCAGTTCTGAATCACATGACTGCTTGATACACCTGTGATAGGAGGCGGAAACAAACTCCCGGGCAGCCAGAATCTCTTCTTTTCTGGTATCGACACTCACATAAAGGTACTGGCTCCTGGCCTTATAAATAACGTCCCACTTAAAAGGGCTGATGGCAGAAGGCAGCACATAGACCTCGGCATCTTTAAACCTGGGACCCATTTCCCCTGCAGCCATTCTCCGGGCCCTGCGCTTTTGAAATACCCGGAGCAGCAGGTAAGAAGCAATCAGTGCAAAGCCTAGCATAAAAAACATCTTTTCATGGCCCGGAAAATGGTATGCCAGGTAAACACTGCCAACCATTGAAGTTATCATCACGGGATCACAGAACCAAATCAAGTCAAAACCATACTTTTTGGATGAAAACGGGTAAAAAAGCGGCAGCCCCCACGGTGTGAATGAGTCCATCACCAAATGACCCGCCAGACCCGCGCCAACCATGATAAAAATGGCTGCAAAACTGTCCAGTGGAGTAAAAAAGTAAATTCCACCCGAAATCAGCGCCCACAGTACGGCTGCGCCAAGCAGGGAATGAGTTATTTCACGGTGATATTTATAAAATGTCTTTGGTCCCTTCAGGCCTGCTACAATATCCAGGTCTGGGGCAATATTGGCAATTATCATTGTCACAGTACCGGCAAGACCAAATTTCTGGTTAAGCCCGAGCCCGGCCATCATTGTACCCATCAAGCCGTGAGAAATCAAATCCACAAACAATCATCCTTTCATTAACCCCTGGGTTTGTCTTCTAGCCATTAGTATAGCTAGAAAATCCAATTAATAGTATATCATATTAAACCTATTTTAGCACTATGAAAACAATTAAATCTGATAGTAATTTTTGTTTCGTCCCGTAAAAGTAACTACCTTGGTATAACCGGCACTCTTTAAGGCTGCAATAGCTGCCCTGAAGTCCATTCCCACCTGCTGCGGCAGATGGGCATCCGAACCCAGGGTAACAGGCACCTTATATTTGTGGCAAAGCTTCAGAAAGTCGATATGGGGATAAATTTCCCCTGCCGGCACCCTTAGTCCGGCGGTACTTACTTCCACACAAACCCCGGCTGCAGCAATTTCCCGGACAGTATCCTCATAAATCCCTATAATATCATTATCGGGCCGGAACCCAAATTTCTTTATCAGGTCGGGATGGGCCATACTGTCAAAAATACCGCTGGACGCCGCTTTCTTTACAGTTTCAAAATACACCCGGTATAGCTCATACAGGTCCCACTTGTCATATTCCTTCCTGTGCGAAGGATTGTCAAAACCCCAGCCATTGAGATAGTGTATTGAGCCTAATATATAATCAAAATCGTACCTTTTCAGCACTTCCATGAGCTCTTTTTCCATACCTGGTATAAAATCCGCTTCAATGCCAAGCTTAATGGGAAAAGGATAATACTTTTCCTGCATTTCCCGGACCCGCCTCACATATGTATCCAGCTCCTCATCCTTCATGGCAATAGAAGAGTCCCTCTCTCCGGCAGGCAGAAAATACATCGGGATATGGTCGGAAAAGCCTATTTCCTGGAGTCCCTTCTGCTGACCAGCGGCAGCATACTCCTCCATTTCACCCGAAGCATGGCCGCACATTTTAGTGTGGATGTGATAATCAACCGGCATCAGATCACCCTCCCTGCATCTGCCCGAATAATTCCCCGGCAACGTCGATGCCCTTTAAGTCTTTACTAACCAATAGTTCATCGCAAAAAGTCTCCACAGGCGATTTGGAAACATTCCCATAGTTCACCATTACCGCAACCGTCCTGAATCGCCGGGCCCTTTTGGCAGCTGCAAACCCGGCCAGAAACTCCCTGCTAACACTGCATACCCCATCAGTAATAAAAACGATATCCGCCCCGGGGTATTTATCCTTTTCCAGGTAACGAAGAGCCTCATGCAAAGGTTTTTCAAAATCAGTCCCTGCCGAGCAAAGAAAATGTTCCCCTATTTCGACAAGCTGTTCCGGGGTGCAGCGCCCCTTTGGGATATCAAAAACCCTAAGTTCATCATCGGGACCGCCAAACATAATGACAACAAAATCCCTCTTCTGAGAAACCGCAATTTCCATCAAAGCAATGGCAATGGCCTTGCTGGTTTCCTCTTTGGGCCCCTGCATAGAACCGGAATTATCCAAGCAGATTATCAGGCTGCCCTTTCCCTGAGGACGTTTTGCCTTCAGGTCATAAAGACAGAGGGTTTCATCAGCATACTTCTTCTTGAAGAGGTTTTTTTTGAATGGGTCAAAATAGTCCAGCCACTCCTCAGGAACAACCACGGAAAGGTCATTGCCATAATCTATGCCCCGCACCTCAGATATGTCCTCCAGTCCGGAACGCCCCGTCCGCTGCTCCCTGACCTCCCGGAGGCGGCCAACCCTGTCAGCAAGCCTCTTGAGCTTGGGAGAATGATAATACGTCTCTACCAGTTTCAGGTGATTACCCAAATCGCCCCTGGTCCAGACCCCTTTATTGTCACCCAGGCCTTCATTTCCCGTCTCAAAGCGGGCCCTCTTTTCGCCCTTTGTGTCACTGTTCCCCGAGATGGCGGTGCGTCTGCTTCCCGAGGTATTCCAGAGCATACTGAGCCTCGCTGCCAGGTTCCTGAGCTTTTTTTGGCTTTCTTCAGACTTGACCTGCCACTCCCGGGCAGTGTTCTCATATGCCAGCCTGATATCTTCCCTGGTGGAATCCGCGGCAATCCGAGCTATCTTGGTAGATACCTCCCTGTTTAGAAGAGCAGCTTCAAGCTCCTCTTCACTGACAAAAATCTCATTGGCGGTGTCCGCTATCTCCCGGGGCAGGCCCGCAAGGACCAGTTCCGCAAAATACATAGCTGTAATCCCCGAAGCCGGCAGGTTACCCCTGCTAAACGACCTGGCATTTTTGAACTCCCGGCTTTTCATAAGCTGTTCCAGTACCAGCCGGTTCAGCCTCGCCCCTGTAGAAACTTCATTGATGGAATGCAGCCTCGGGGAATCCTGGTAGAGAGCATAAAAGATGTCCTCCACCAAAAAAGGGAACAGGCTGACAGACCGTTCCCCATTAGCCAGCAGTCTTCCCAATTCCCCGGAATGCCGTCCCAGCCATTCATAAATCTCTTTGGCGGATGTATTAAGAATAACAGCATTTCTTTTTAAAACCATCATATCACCTACACCATCTCGGCATCCATGTCAAGACATTCCCTGATAATCTCCGCATGTATCTCCTCGACCCCGGCGGCGGCATCCCGCAGAACAGAACCAGGGATACCGGCAAGCTCCGTGAGTTCTCTCAGCCGGTCTGTAATTTCAGCCAGCCGGGTATTCATTTCTCCGCCAAGGATCTGTCTCCGGGCCCGGTCATCCAGCGACCTGAACCGGTCCCTGATCTGCCGGGCTTCTGTTAACAATTCTGCAGCCTGGGATTCAACAGTCATTTTCACTGTAAACAAGACCTCGCGGAACACCTTTTTATCCTCAGGCTGAATCCAGAATATATCCCCCAGGACCCCGAGGTCGTCCAATTCAACTCCACTGCGCCCATACAACCAGGCATGTGCCTGCAGAACCTTGCGGCTCTCACGGAACCGCCTGTCTGAGACGGCCACACCGGCCTCTCTCAGCTTAATCACCAGACTGATGACCTTATTAACAATATCTTCAGAAACCTCAACCTCCCTGACCTCAGACTGCCATTGCCTCAATTCACCGAGAGTGTACCGGGTAAATTTCCCGGTATCGGGCAGGGTAAAAAGCCTGCGCAGGTTTTCTATATCCCTGATATAATCGAGTTCGAAACGGAACAGGAACCTATCATAAAAAGCCTGCAGTTCGTCTCCGGTCTCAGACGGAAGTTGATTGGTAGCCCCTACCATCATTATCAGAGGCACTTCGACCACATCTGTCCCGTTATGATAGCGCCTTTCATTAAGAATGGTGAGAATTGTGTTTGCACAACTGCTGTTGGAATTAAAAATTTCATCCAGAAAAACAAAATGAGAGTCAGCTATTTTGCCGGTCAGCACCCGTTTATATTCATCGTTTTCCAGGCCTTTCAGGGAAACGGAGCCGATAATTTCATCAGGCTTGGTAAATTTCGTCATCAGATACGAAAAGTGCCTGCCCCCATCAAGCCGCCCGCCAAATTCATTGACAAGCATACTCTTGGCAGTCCCCGGCGGTCCGATAAACAACACATGCTGTCCGGTCAGCATACCCATGAACAATCCGTCAATCAACCCGGCCCTTTCAAGTACGGTCTGTGATAGCTCGTCCCTTATCTGTGCAATCTTGTGCAAAACGTGCCCGCTCCTTTTTGTAAGTATTACGGGCCGGAGGCAGGGTTTTTGACAAACAACCTAACGCCGCAGCCGGCCTCAAAACCAGGATATTGTTTAATTATATCATATTAATTCATTATTCAACACTTTTAATCGTCAGGCTTTCCACCATTTCATCAGCCAGCCTGGCATACTGCTTTTGCTGGGTTTCCGGGTAAAAAAAGCTGAACCTGCATACCTTTTCCCCGTTCTGAAAAAAGTATTCTGCAGCATTTAAACGCGCCTCTCCGTTACCCCGGCTGTAAGTGAGCACATAACCCTGTTTACTGCCTTTCATTTCCTGTCTGAAATTCAGCGAATCATAACCCGGAACCATGCTCTTCTGTGATTCCAGGACGTATTCCGGAATAGGGCCGGAAAGTTTCATTACCTGTACAAAGCCGTGGGCTTTCTTGTCCGGACTCACGAAAGTAACATTTTCAAGGATTTCGCCACCCGAATAGTCCTTTTCAGTCCTAAGCACCCAGTCCTGGGGATAATCGAAACTCAACCCCTCAGCCGCAGAGCTGTAAGTCAGCATCCTGGCTGCATTCCCTGCCACATCAGCAGCCGGGATGTAATAACTGGCTGCCAGGAGCGGGCACATTACCCCCAAAACCATAGCCACTGTCCAAATCAGTTTTCGCTTCCCCAGAATAATCAGCGCTCTCTTCACAAAAAACCACCTCCGGTAATATATATGAGGTGGTGGACAGTTTAATTCTGCCTCTTTTTTCTCAGTGCCAGAGGAGGCTGGAGAACCTCACTCATAATAATCCCATTGACCACATCCCGATAATCAATAGCCGCCGGTGCTTCATCAGACCGGTCTATTATCTGAGGTATGCCTTCCCGGCGCTGGTCTGCTGCCCGGGATGTACCGCGTTCTGAATCCTTGTTTGCAGCAACGCTCTTGGGCCGACGGGCCTCCGCTGCATCGGTCTCCTGTCCGTCGGCATCCTGGGTTCCCGGCAGCTGCCATCCACCGGGGAAATCCTCCATCATCTCCGGCAGCTTTTTCCCCAGAGCCTTGAACAGAAAATATCCGATAAAAATAATTATCCAGAATATATCCAATATAAACCCTCCCGGTTCAACTATTGCCGGAACCTTCGCGGTTCAGTTGCAGTAACTCACACTATGTTAAATCACAAAGTAAGTACTACCTATCCTTTCGTTTACCGCGATCACCTTCCGAGCTGTCTGCTTTAGGACCAGTTTTGCTTATAGCATCCCTCATCTGGGTATCGGCCAGAATATTTTGCATGTTATAGTAATCCATTACTCCCATCCTGCCGTTTTTCAATGCCTCGGCCATAGCTTCAGGCACCTGGGCTTCCGCTTCTACAACTTTGGCCCTCATTTCCTGGACAGAGGCCTTCATTTCCTGCTCTCTGGCAACTGCCATAGCCCGGCGTTCCTCAGCCTTGGCCTGAGCAATCTGTTTATCGGCTTCAGCCTGATCGGTCTGGAGCTGAGCGCCTATGTTCCGGCCAACATCAACATCGGCAATATCAATGGAAAGTATCTCAAAAGCAGTTCCGGCATCAAGGCCTTTGCCTAACACAGTCTGTGAAATCATATCCGGGTTTTCCAGCACTGCCTTGTGGTGGTCAGCTGAACCAACTGTGGTGACGACACCTTCACCGACGCGGGCAATAATAGTCTCCTCCCCGGCGCCGCCTACCAAACGGTCAATGTTGGCCCTCACGGTAACCCTGGCAATAGCCTTGACTTCGATTCCATCCTTGGCCACCGCAGATATCAGCGGTGTTTCAATAACCTTGGGATTAACACTCATCTGGACAGCTTCCAGGACATTCCTCCCGGCAAGATCAATAGCCGCCGCCCTTTCAAAGGCAAGGGGGATATTGGCCCTTTCAGCTGCAATCAGGGCATCAACAACCCTGTCCACATTTCCCCCGGCAAGGTAATGAGCCTCCAGCTGGTTAGCCGTGACCACCAGGCCTGCCTTGTCCGCCTTAATCAGGGGATTGACAATCCGGGCCGGGGGCACCCTTCTCAGGCGCATCCCTACCAATGTAATTATACCAATTTTGACCCCTGCCGCCAGTGCGGAAATCCACAGCCCCACAGGAATAAAACTCAGAATAATAGACACAGCGATAAGACCAACAGCTAATAGAAACAAAGGTATCAACGCAGCAATATCCATTTTATTACCTCCCTACATTATTTTAAAGCTACATTATTCTAAAGCTTCCTTACCACAACCCGGCTGCCTTCAACCAGAATTACCCTGATAGGGGCTCCCGCCGGGATAAAGCCGCCCTCACTAACCACATCCACCCGGTCACCGGCAAACTCGGCGGTCCCGGCAGGCCTCAGTGGAGTGACAGCCGTTCCCTCCATGCCCTGGTATTTTCCCATTCCCTTTTTGGGAGTAATATAACCAGTGGCGGTATTCAGCTTTGTCCCCAGGACCAGCCTGTCCCACATTCCGCGGCGGCCCAGAACTTTAATAAACACATACAGCATAACTATGCTGCCGGCCAGAGCCACAGTGAGAGAAATCACAGCCTGCAGCGGACTCGTTGAAGCCAGAAAAACACTCCAGACGACCATTCCCAATCCCAGCAGACCGGCCGCCCCAAACCCCGGAATAACGAAAATCTCCAATAATAAGGCAGTTATCCCTATGGCAAACACAAAAACCGCCAGCCACCCTGTAACTCCCGCCATCATATGGCCTGCGAAGTAGACTCCCAGGGAAGCAAGGCCAATAATACCAGGTACTCCGAAGCCAGGGGCAAATGCTTCTGTAATAAGACCGGCAAAACCAATCAACAGTAAAATGGGACTGATAAAGGGGTTAATAGTCCACCACGCCAGGGTTTCCCCAAATCCTGGTTTGTATTCAACAGGCCGGTAGGTAACTTCATCCGCTACTTCCAGTTCAGCCACCAGGGCATTGCGGTTCCGGACCACTTTGTCGGCAAGACCCAGTTCAACCGCTTTATCAGCTGAAAGGGAAAGGATCTCACCTGCCTTTTTGAGATCTTTAATGACAAGTTCCCTGTCTGCCATACCGCGAACTATGACGGTACTGCGCCCGCGCGCGGAGGCAGCCGATTCCAGATCGGAAATCCATGACCCCAGGATTTTGGGGGTATTGGGAACCGGTTCAGCCGCCCCAATGCTGGACCCCGGCATCATGTATATCTTTTCCCCGGCGAGGGATATCAATACCCCTGCCGACTTGGCCTGGCCGGTGACAAATGCTGCAGTGGGTATCTTCGCAGAAAATATCGCATTCTTGATTGACTGTGCTGCTGTAATTACCCCGCCCGGTGTGTCAATTTCAAGGACAATCTTCCCGGCGCCGCTGTTTTCAGCCCTGGCGATACTCCGTTCCACAAAACCGGCCAGTCCTGGCTCTATCTGCCCTTTAACGGAAATAAAAACAATGTCATTTCCCGGTGTTTCGGCTGACCCCAGTCCTGTCCGGAGCAGAAACCCAACAATAATCATCATCAGACAGCACGTAATACGTAAATAGCGGCTTTTCAGAACTATCCCTCCCGTAAACCTCGCTTCATCCTTACACCTTATTATTCCTCCAGGCATCGTTTTTGAATCCGTAAAAATCATCCTGATGGATAAAAAAAAAGCTCATTCCCAGTTTATAGGAACCTGAGCTCTTTCAATATATTTTACCATCTGTTTCCACAACCTGCAACACACTTACCTAAAACAACCCCTTCCCCAGCTTCGAATTCAGCATCAGAACAAAGGCAAATACTATTGCCGCAGTAAATAGAAATGCTCCCCCTATCCCCATCACAATACCAAATGACATCATCTCAGACATACATATCCCTCCCCTCATTTTTTTGAATGGCAATTGAACCATTAGATTTCATTTTATTTTTCGTCTCAATAACCAGATAGCACTTATCTTCACAAGGAATGAAATTAAAAAATATTTCTTCAACAGGGATTCCCAGCCATTCCTCTATTGGATCGATTTTTTGGCACAGGGCCTCTAATATAAGACTCCGGTGCTTCTTTATGGCCTTCTCCACTTCATTCAGCCTGATTACTTCTCTTTCGGCACGATTCAATAAACCATACAGTTCAACCATGATTGTGCTGCCCTCAATAATTACCTTCACCTTATCAGGCCCTTTGCCAAAGTGTGTTTTAATATATCTGCCAAAACTGACCCCGATAAAATCCTTGACATCATTGCGCCTTAATTTATCATAGGAGGTTTTTTCCACTGAAATCATACCCTTTCTTCCTTTTAAAGAAAAAACCAACCCTCTTGACGACTACGAAAACCTCTCCCCTCCGTGAAAAGTTGGCCTCTGCTCGTCAGTAGAGTTGGCTGCCCACGAACATTGCTTTCGTACGGCATTCCAAGCTCATTTTCAGTTATAAAAAAACAAAAAACCTGTGCGGTCAAAGCACAAGCTCATAATCAATTACATCTGTCGTGGGTTCTGCTTTGACCCTTGACTTTGTGTTGCGATATCCTTTTAATATTTCTATTCGCAGAGAATGGCAAATTTCCTCTCTTGTCTTTTAAAAAAAGTGCAAAATTTCACAGGCTGATTCTCCCAGCCAGTTCCCTGGTAAGTTCATGTACACGTACGGCTGTATCCATATTCAAAGTCCCCGTTCCACAGGTTGGGGTAATCAACGCCCGGTCATAAATAAGCTGCCTGTCGATACCTTTTTTCACCAGATACCGGACACGTTCCTCCCAAAGCTTCTCCAGTGATTCTACAGTCTGGGCAGAGACATTTTCAGCAGATGTGGGAACAATTCCCCAGGCCAGGGAGCCGCCCCTGTTGAGATATGTTTTCATCTCATCCATGTAACTGACGACAGTAGAAAAGTATTCAAAGGCATCAAAGCTGATAATATCAACATTTGATTCAAACAGGATGGACCAGTCCATCCCTGAACAGGAATGGGTGCCTGCCAGCGCCCCAGCGCCCTTGATGGTTTCATAAATGCTGTTTAGCTCAGTAATGATTTCTTCCCTCTTCAGGGTTATGAATGTCGACTGACCTGAAGCATACAGTCCCGGGTCATCCACAAACAGCAGTACCGGCAGCCCAAACTGTCCCAAGGCTTTTGCCTGGTTCAGCCCCTGCAGCTCCAGGGTCTTGATCAGGACATCCCGGCCTTGGGAGTTATAATAAATGGCGCGCCTGTCCTGATCAGTCATCGCCAGCCCCAGAGCTAGCGGGCCGCTGATCTGGCCTTTGAGATACCGGGCGTTTCCGGTTCCGTTTTTCTCAAGGTGTCTGATAAAAGCATAATAACCTGATGCCGATACCTCATGGAACTTAAAAAAATCTAAGGCTGCGGCATCCCCTTCCAGCGCGGCCATATACATCTCATAAAACCTGGCCAGTCTTTCACCCCACTCTGCCTGTTGGGTATCGAAATACTGTTTCCCGTTCTTTTCCACAACAATTCCCAGTTCAATCAGCGGTGCCGTAAACTGGTTAATAAATCCCTCCTCTGTCCCCCGGGCCGGAACCTGAGGCCAGTTAGGAGCCTCCGGAAAATAGGATAAAATAAATCTCACGGCCTCACCAGGGTCGGTATGAGGAACGCTGCCAATCCCTGTGGCCATACAATTTGGTTTAAAGTTCATCTTAAGTCCTCCTTTTTTTGAGATATGCACCGGCAGCCAAAATAAATTAGTGATTCTAATGTTATACGTGATTAGAGCAAAAATCAATAACCTGTAATAAAGGAATTTATTATACAATATTAGAATTAATATAAGGGTATTCTAATCAGTATTGTAATCTGAGTCTGGAGGGGAGTTCAATGAACGAGATTAAGCGACTGCTGCGTGCAGGAGGTTATGCTTTTGACGGGCTGGTTTACCTTGTCCGGGAAGAAAAAAATACCCGCCTTCTGCTGGGCATTGCGGTACTTGCCCTGATAATCTGTCCACTGATAGGCTTCAGCGCTTTTGAGTCCATATTTGTTTTTTTTACCGTAATGATGACCCTGGTGGCCGAAGTCCTTAATACGGCCATTGAGGTAACCCTGGATCTGCAGGTACAGGGAAAGTACCACCCCAAGGTAAAAATCGCCAAAGATGCGGCCTCCTGTGCCGTCCTGTTCTGTGTGATTACATCGGCAACAGCCTTCTTTGTAATCCTTTTCAGCAACCTGCTGACCCGCCACCCCTAGCCATCACCCTGTAAACGATTTCTCCCTCCACAATTGTCATTAACACCCTAAACTCGTGATCCAAAACAACAATATCGGCATCATTTCCGGTCACCAGGGCTCCTTTTGTATCAAGTCCCAGGAGACGCGCCGGATTGGCGGAAACCATCTGCATCGCCTCCCCAAGATCCAGGCCAACCTGCTCCACCAGTACCTTTACGGCAACAGCCATACTGATGGTACTTCCTGCAATTGTACCATCATCCAAAAATGTCGCCCCATCTCTGACAGTAACCCTTTGTCCGCCAAGTGTATATATCCCGTCACCCATCCCCCCGCCGCTGATGCAGTCGGTGATGGCAATGGTGTTTTGAATACCCTTGGCCCTGATGAGTATTTTTATGATGCTGGGATGGACATGATGTCCGTCAGCAATCACATCAACTGTAAGCCGTTTCATACTCATAATGGCCCCTGTTGTCCCGGGTTCCCGATGGTGAAACCCCGTCATTGCGTTAAATGCATGGGAGACATGGGTCAGCCCCATATCGCAGGCCTCTGCAACTTGGGTAATGGATGCTCCGGAATGGCCGAGAGATACCACCAACCCATTAGAGCGGGCATACCTGATAACCTCTATGGACCCTGGAAGCTCGGGAGCCAGGGTTATCATTTTGACAGCCCCCCTGCCGGCTTCAATATATTCCTTAAGCTCAGCAATCGAGGGCAGTCGAAGGTATTCTTCCTTCTGGGCCCCCTTTTTTTCCGGGTTTAGAAACGGTCCTTCCATGTGCACACCGAGCACCTTTGCCCCCCTAAACCTCCCAATTCTAAAGGCAGCGGCTTTTCTGACAGCGCCGGCCAGCATTTCCCTGGGCGCGGACATGGTTGTCGCCAGAAACCCGGTGGTACCGCCCCTGGCCAGCCATTCGGACATCTTCTCCAATGATTCCGGCAAAGGATCCATAACATCAGCCCCTCCGCAACCATGTACGTGGATATCGATAAAACCCGGACATATGTAACACGGCCCAAAATTATGCACAACATGACTGCTGCCCGGAAACAGCGCCCCCATCTCTGCGATTTGACTGATAATACTGCCGTCTGTCTCCAGCAGGCAGTTTTCCCGTGAGATTCCTTCAGGCGTAATAAGCCGCCCTTTTAACAGCAGCTTTTTTCTCTCCATCCCTGTCCCCCCCATTCTCCAACAGTACCAGAGCAGATTTGTCAACAGCCTGTTAAATGCCGGATAATTTTACCGGCACTTTTTCTGTAATTACAATCACCTCCGGAGTTACCCTGCACCTGTATGCATACACTCCGACACCACTCCCGCCGGCTGCCCTCAGCTTCTGCCCAAAATCAGGGTCGGTCCGGTCATTTGGAGTAAACAATATCGCATCATCCCTCTGAATGAGGAAGATTATGGCAGCCTGATACCCTTCCCGTACCGCAGCGGTCAGTTCCTCCAGATGCCGCGCTCCCCGCTGGGTAGGCGCATCAGGAAACATGGCGATACCATTTTCAACCAGAGTTACAGACTTAACCTCAACAAAACACCTATTACTCCTTTCATCTTCCAAGAGCAGGTCCAGCCTGCTGTTACCATACCTGACCTCACTACGGGCTAAAGTAAACTGACTAAAGTCAGCCAACTGCCCGGCGGAAACGGCAGCAGCCACCACCTTATTAGGAACCCGGGCATCCACTGATACCAGTTGGCCATTATAGTTCACCAAAGCCAGGTCATATTTGGTTACCCGGTGGGGCTCATTCCTTTCTAACAGGTATACCTCATTTTCAGGTCTGAGCAGTTCCCTTAGTCTCCCCGAATTGGCGACATGGGCTCGAACCTGTTTGCCTTCGAGCTCAACAAGGGCAGTAAACCTGTTTTCCCTCTCCAAAAACCGGGCCTTAAGCATAATTTGCCCCCCAAACCGGCTCACCATAGCCATCATTTACAAAACTCCCCCAGAGAGGTTAGTCCTCCTGGGGGGAAATAGAAATCTCACGTTCTTTTCGCGGCAGGCAGAATACAAAAAAATAAACCAGGTAAATCACACTCAGCAGCAGTGCCAATAGATGAAGGACTACCACAGCATTGGGCACGGCATCATATGCCAGGTTTCCGCCGATTTTCAGCATCCCGCCCAACAGTTCCACAACAGGCCGGTCCATTTCCACGGCAAACCTCGCATAGGCCAGAGCCATATTTATCGCTGCATATTCAAATAAGATAACCGCTGCAGGGATAATAAACAACAGATAACCCATTTACCTCACCTTTTTCGTCACATTTCGCAACTCCTTTTCTTATTATAAAACGGCAGCCGGTAAAAGTACAATACTATAATGTGACTTCCGGAAAGCTGATCCTTTTATCATAACCACATTCCGGACAGGCAAATAGATGGACACAGGCAATCATACCGGTCGTCTGCAGGTCTTTATCCGGCTCATAGAGCTCAATTTTTCCATAAGGGCTGTATGGTCCGTAATAATCCTCCAGCATGCCTGAGTCTTCCATAACGCTGCCGCATAACGGACAAGGCTGTGAAAAATCTATTAATCCATTGCAGAGCGGGCAGCCAATTTCCAAAATTACATCACCTCAACCTTAGTGTGTGATTTATGCAAAAAAAAATACAGCAGGACTTCCTGCCAACAATGTAGAAAATATCCTGCATATTAGATATCCCGCCGGGGGTGAACCAAATTGACGAGACTCAAGGTAATCGGTATCAGCGCCGTCGTGCTGGTACTCGCATTTTTCTATACTCCCCTGGTGCAGTTTCTGGCCGGTCCGCTGGTAATAAGTGACCCGCTGCACCAGGTTGATGCTGTCGTAGTGTTAGGCGGCGGGTGGGAGGCCAAAGGGAAATTGGGCAAAAGCACCCTGGAGCGCTACCGGTATGGTGTAGACCTCTTTCAGCAGGGCTATGGCAAGTACCTCATCTTTTCGGGCGGAAACCTTTGGGGTAACCCCTCTGAAGCGGGTGAAATGGCTGAAATGGCAGTAAGTGCCGGGTTCTCCGAAAGGGAAATTATCATTGAAGAAAGTTCGGAATCTACCTGGCAGAATACCCTGTTCGTAAAGAAAATTCTACTGGAAAAAAAGCTGCAATCAGTGGTTCTGGTCACTTCCCCATACCATTCCCGGCGGGCCACGACCATGTTTACAGACAAAGGCATCACAGTCATTTCTGCCCCGGTCCCTGACAGCGAATTCTACAGCGCCTCCGGGACAGACCAACTGCGCATGGCCAAGCTGGTTGTAACCGAATATGTCAAGCTGGGGCTGTATCAGCTGAACCTAACCAGATAGCTTAAGGAGTAGCTTTATTCTCCGCCGGCAGCCAGCATACCCGCGGACAAGTAAGTTCCGTCATAATCTCAATCAAATTCCTTACAGTAAGCACATATGACGAATGTGACCAGGTCAGGGGCGCCACAGACAGCGGCTCACCCGTATATGGGTGTATCTGTTCGGGCAGGATACCGCTGGGCATAGCATTTCGGGTCACCCACTGCAGCATTTCCAGAGGTTTGTTCAGTTCCTCAACTGTACCGGCACACATAACATACCATTCAATTAACCATAAAGTGCAGATAAACCAGGGGTTCCCCGGGACTTTGGCAATATCACTGGATTTCTGGAAATAATAATCATTGGTGTAGCGCGCTACCCCACCGATATCAGTCTTCACCCAGAGACCTGCTTCTATTGCCTTCATTGTAGCAACAACCCTTTTATCATCTGGAGGAAGAACACCGAACTTAGCCACCCCGTACATACTGCTTTCAAGTGTGAGATCCTTTTCCAGGGTTCCGTCGTCACTGACATACACGCCACGGATAAACCTGTTCAGGGATTGGTCATAAAGGTGCTCCAGAATCCCCTGTTTCACCCTTTCAGCCGCTCCGGTAAAGAGTTCGGCTGACCGGTGATCGGCAAAAAGCCTGGCAAAATTGGCTGCCGCTACCAATCCACCATATACCGCTGAGGCGGTAAAGGTAAAAATACCGCGTCTTTCCTCCCACAGGTCATAACTTTCATAAGGGAGATTGTATTCCTCCCGCATAAACTTCACCATGAAGTTTCCTGCCGGACGAATCAGGGACCTGTAAAGCTGCAACACAAATTCTATATCCTTGGTATGCCTGTAATACTCCCACAGGGCAAAAAGGACAAGCGCTGTCTCATCCTCCTGAATGGGTAGTTGGGATTTGCCGTTATTAATCCAAGGATGCCAGCTTGATCCGACCGAACCGTCAGGGTTGTACTTGTGCAGCAGGAACCCTCCTGATGTCAGGGCATTCTCGCAAAACCTGAAAAAAGCCTGGGTCATTTCAGGGTAACCCGCCCTGATCAGCGAAAAAGACACCAGGGCCCCATCCCTGGGCCAGCAGTAACTGTAATGGTCCCTGTTATACTGCATAATATCCGAGTCATTTGCCGCCGTAATGGCACCGCGCCTGTCAACCTGGGTACGTATTATCAAGAGGCTTCTTTTATACAGTCCCATAATATCTTCCGGTATTGATAAGTCATCATAGGTTATCTTATTAACCCACTGTCTCCAGTAAGCCTCCACCGACTCAATAATGGTCCCCGGAACCCTCTTCTGTACGTATTCATTGAGCCTGACAGCCTCCTGATAATTCTTGCCGACAGCTATCCAGTAGTAGATGACATCACTCCCCCCCGCATCCAGGTCGGTACGAAAACTAATAGTACTGTCTACCGACCCCTGAGCGATGGGATTTCCCTGGAGGTGTCCATCCTCGGCATCCCTCCATGTCCCTTCGGCGCCTCTGAACCTCTTGGTCCCGGTGGCATATTGAAAGATTCCACCAGCACCGGAATAGCCGTTGGCCATAAAGTACTTTCCTTTTTTGTAGTGATAAACTACACCCATCTCAGGTTCATATACCGCAGTATCCCCCACCTCAGTTTCATCTATGGAAAAATCATGAGTACAAAAGACCCTGACCTCTCTCTTATGATCAGTCAGGTTTTTTACAGTCATCCTCCTCAGGTAGATGCTGTCATTGTAGTGAACAGTATCATTAATTTGCAGTGATATTCCCAGCCCCTCATTTACCAGGGTTACACAGGTAACGAGGGTTTCTTTGATATACCTGAGCTTTCTCTTCCAGGAGGTTTCATCACACCAGGAAAAGCTGTTTTCCACCCACACTCCGAGGCTATTTTTATTTCCCTGAATATGGTTCCACTGCCCAACATACGGGTAGTACAAATCCCTCATGTTATACCCTGAATCAAAATTAACCAGCATTCCGCCATTTCCAATTACCAACTGCCTAGGCACAAAAATCCCCCTTTAAACTGCCGACCTGTACTTTTCTATTCTGCCGGTATAATAATCGGTAAGCCTTTGGGCAGCCTCCATGGTGGCCGCCTCGCTGACAACCCGAAAAACAGGCTCCTCACAGTCAGGGAGGACAAGTGTCCAGCCCTCGTCGGCGTAAATTTTTATTCCGTCAATCAATTCAACTTTTCCGTTTGCGGCATCTTCTATTAGCCGCCTCATAACCGTGCCTTTTTCCGACCAGGGACATTGCACCTCTTTTCTGTAAATACAGGATCCGGGCAGCCTATGGAACAGCCGTGCCAGGTCGGTATCTTTTTCCAGCAGGTATTCCAGAACCTTCAGGAAAATAAATATTCCATCATAAAAAGGCTGGAACAGGCTTTCGCTGGATATTTCCATCATTGCCCGCGGATGCACTTTTGTCCTGATAACCTTTCTTCCCATTGCCAAAGCCAGGTTTTCGATAACAGATGATGCCGTAACCGGGACACCGATTTTTTCGTCTCCGCTCCGGGCCATAGAAACATATGCCCAAAGAATCATCAGTCTATCGTCACTGATAATTTCCCCTGAGGGTGAAAAGAGGATAACATCATCACCATTACTGCTGAGCAGTACCCCCATATCCAGGTGACCTTCCCTGACCAGGGCCGCTATATCCTCCCGGGAGTAATCCGGAGCATTCAAGGTAGTCACCTGGCATCCGAGCTGTTCAAACAGAGGAGGAAGAAACCAGCCGAGGTTTTGATAGTCATACGCCACCAACAGACGGGCGCGGCACCTTTTAGCCATATCCCTGTCAATATTGCGCAGTAGTCCCTCTCTGTAAGCTTCCGCCATCTGCGGCATATATTTGACTTCTCCCAGGTTCCTGATATCCGCTCTCCGGAAATCCTCCTGAATATATGTATTCTCAATCTTGCGCTCAAAATCCTTGCTGATGTTGATCCCTTTTTCATCAAGGAATTCAATGATAATCCTGCCGCGGTCGTGTGGAGGAAGCATCCTGATGTGAATTCCGGCCTTTGCGTTCAGACTCTTGACGGCATAGCGGGTAATCGGGGTCGTAGCCACACCCACATCATATACATTGATTCCGGCAGCCTGAAGGCCTGGTGTAAATGCTTTCTTGATAACCTCTGAAGGCCTGTGGCAGTCACTGCTGACCACAACATGGGACCCCCGAAGTATTGTTGAACCATGGGCAACCGCCAGCCTGACAACCATTTCCGGGGAGACCTCCACATTTACCCGTCCGGCAACCCCATGTGTTGAAAACAGACTCTTACGGCGGTCTCCGCCCCAAATAAGGGACTCGGTTAAAATCGTATAATCCTCAACCATCTTATCAGGCCAAATTTTAACTCGGGGTTTCACAATCACTCTTTTGCCATAGTAATTGTTGTCTCCGGTAACAACCCCCTCAAACATGGCCGTCCCGGCCATTATCCTGTTGTGATTGCATATTGTCGCTCCCCGCAGCTCAACACCAATGTCTATAAAGCTGCCGTCCCAGGCCACGGTATGTTTAAGGGAGGCTCCGGCCCTGATAGTGTTATTGTTACCCAGCACCGTATAGCTCCCTATTTCAACACCTTCTTCTATGTTACAGTTATTCCCAATATAAATAGGCCTTCCGGCAAACTTGACACCGGGTTCCAGGACCGTACCCTGCCCTACCCAGATGCCTTCGGCCAGTTCTCTCCCTGGAATCGCTGCCTGGAGCAAGCCATCCATCAGGTCATACTGGGTCTGGCGGTACTGCTCCAGGCTCCCGATATCGGACCAGTAACCCTCAGCCACATAGCCAAACATGGGCATTCCTCTGGACATAAGCAGTGGGAAAAGATCTTTGCTGAAATCAAAGAACGTGTCCCTCTCAAAATACTCGAATATCTCTGGCTCAATGATGTATATGCCCGTATTCACAGTATCACTGAAAACCTCGCCCCAGCTCGGCTTTTCCAGAAAACGTGTAATGCGTCCGTTATTATCACACATAACCACCCCGTACTCAAGCGGGTTCCTGACTCTGGCCATCACCAGGGTGACAATGCCGCCCTGTTTCCGATGAAATTCAACCGCTTCAGTAAGGTCATAATCAGTAATCCCATCACCACTGATGACAAGAAAAGTCTCATTAAGAAATTCTTCGGCATTTTTCACACTTCCGGCTGTCCCCAGGGGGATTGTTTCCTCAAAATACCTCAGGTTAACACCAAGGTCTGACCCATCGCCAAAGTGGTCTTTGATTACCTCAGGAAGATACTGTAAGGTCACAGCAATATCTGTGATGTGGTGTCTTTTCAGGAGTTCCACAGCATACTCCATAACCGGCTTATTCAAAACCGGCACCATAGGCTTGGGTTTGTTGCACGTTAAAGGCCTTAGCCTTGACCCTTTGCCTCCTGCCATTATCACAGCCTTCATCAGACAAACCTCCCTATCAAATTTTGCATTTAACCGGCAGCATAGCCTACCTTTTTTGCCTCAGAAATAATCTCATTGTATACATTGATAGTTTCTGCTGCTATCACGCCCCAGTTATATGTGGAATTAACTTTATCCCAGGCTGCCTGGCTTATCTGATGTGCCAGGGTCGGATCACCCAGGAGACTGACAACAGCTCCTGCGAGGCCTTCCACATCACCCGGAGATACCTTCAGACCATCGATCCTGTGTTCGATAACCTCAGCCAAACCGCCGGTTTCACTGGCAATTACCGGCACCCTGGTGGCCATCGCCTCAAGAGCAACTATTCCAAAGGGTTCATATAAACTGGGGAACACAGCAATATCAGACCCGGCAAACAGCAGGTTACGGGTTTCATCATTAGCAAACCCGGTGAAATAAACCTTTTCTCTTACCCCCAGCTTTGCAGCCAGATTTTCCAGATGGTCCTGGTAGGGCCCTTTACCGGAAATGACAAATTTGGTATCGGGAAACTTCCGCAATATTTTGGGGACTGCTTTAATCAAAACCTGGACCCCTTTTTCAGCTACCAACCGTCCGATAAAATATACCATTTTTTCATTTGGCGCTGCATAGCTGTTGCGGAAACCCGGGTCAACCGCTCTTGGCTGAACATTCTTGATTTCAACCCCATTGGCAATTATTCTGATCTTTTCAGCGGGAAGCTGAAATACCTGGGCAAGCTCCCTGGCCATATATCTGCTGCAGCAGATAACTTCCCAGGACTCATAGGTAAGCTGCCACTCTATTTGGTTTATGTGCCGCTGAATGTCATTATGAATACCCCGATTCCTCCCGTATTCGGTGGCATGGATTGTGGAAACCAGGGGAATCTGGTATCTGTCCTTCAGATCCTTTGCTGACTGCGCCACCAGCCAGTCATGGGCATGAATGAGGTCAAAGCCGTGTTCCCTGACCAACCCATGAGCCCGTTCCACCATGGCAGTATTGAGGCACTCAACCCACCTCAGGAAATTCCCGGAATCGCACTGCCGGGGCTGGACCCTGTAGACATGCACCCCATCAACCCTCTCATAATCAGTGGCTCCCGGAACATAACACGTTATCAAATGTATTTCCTCCCCCTGGGCAGCCAGCGCCCTTGAGAGATCATAAACATGTCTGGCCAGACCGCCAACTGTCTTTGGCGGGAATTCCCAGGACAGCATTAGAATTTTCCTGTTCTTACGTACAGTTCCCTGACCGCGCCTGGTGAGTGACACCACTGTCGGAGTATCAGGCTGGTAAGCCCGGTAGTCGATGTCCGGAAATATGTTGTCGGCATGCTCCAAAACTGAAATTTCATTTTCATTGAGATCATCGTTGGTAAGAGCCCAATAGAGGCGGCTGAACCTGGCAATGTGGTCCTTGGTCCTCTTCTCGGCATACCCTACTGCCGTCTTCATTTTCATTATAAAGGCCCAATCCGAGCTCTGGGCCAAGAGCAGTTCCCTGGCCATCTGGTTTAACGCCCGTTTTCTGAGTCCTTCTGCACCCGGATTAGCCTGGGCTGTCTCTGTCATGCGGGTCTCGGCTTTGTGCAGGTGCCGATAGATCCAGTCATTGGGAGGTGAAAGCCACACTTCGTTGTATCCCTTATGGCCCCAACTGGCCATAGGTAGTGAAGCCACCTGATTTGTCGGGTAGAGGTTCAGGTATTCCCAGGGGGTAATTGTTTTTACTGTGTCCTGATCATAATGCAGCTTCCGCAGCAGGAAATCAATCCAGTCAGGCCCTTCATACCACCAGTGGCCAAATAGCTCAGCGTCATAAGTTGAAACAACAATCGGCAGCCGGTCCATCCGGGAGGCCAGGTGCTGCATCTGTTTTTCCCTGTTAAACATAAAGTTGGCGGCGTGCTCTGCCGCCCTGTCCGCCGCAGCTGCAGGGTTATAGACCTCCTTTTGGTCCGTCTTCCCGGTGATGCGGTAATACTTGATGCCGGTATCTATACGCAGGTTGTTCTCCCCCACATATGGCCCGACATAGTCGATGTCCAGATCATAACCGATATCCCGGTAAAACTCACGATACCAATAATCACCCGGATAACCCTGGTTCATATCCCAAACCTGCTTGGAAGTTTCCGGGTCACGCCCGAAAGCAGCAACACCTCCGGGTGTGTAAAGCGGCGCATATATACCGTGCACCGGACTCGGAGTTGCAAACATAATCCCATGGGTATCTGTGAAAAAAAACTGGATCCCATAAGCCTTGAGGATTTCATCTATCCCAGGGGTATACCCGCACTCAGGCAGCCAGATACCTCTGGGCGGGCTGCCAAAATGTCTGGTAAACAGGTCCACAGCCACAGCAACCTGTGCCCTGATGCTCTCTTTTCTCTTCATTAGAGGAAGAAAACCGTGGGTGGCACAGCTTGTGATAAGTTCAACACAGTCCTTTTCCCGGAATTTTCTGAAAGCCTGAAGCAGGTTAGTTCCATACCTGTTCACAAAAATATCCCTGATTTCCCGGAACCTCTCCAGGTACATATGAGCCGTGTCCTCAAATTCACTCCCCGCAGTCCGTTCAGTCTCTCTGCCGGCCAGTTCAATAAGTTGATTGAGGTGCATAAGGTAGCGCTTCCGCAGCAAGTCATCTGCCATCATCGAAATCAATGGCGGGGACAAGGATACTGTAACCCTGAAATCCACGCCATCATCCAACAAACCATCAAAAATCTTAATCAACGGTATATAGGTTTCGGTAAGGGCCTCAAAGAACCACTTTTCTTCGAGGTAATTCTCTTTTTCAGGATGCCGTATGTAAGGCAGGTGTGCATGTAAAACAAGCGCAAGATAGCCTCTTAGCATCTTAATCCTCCTCACTGTCATTATTATTGGAATTGATATAAACGCCGTCACTGCTGAAGGTTTCCTGTTCTGTCGGCCATTCCGCAGGTTTCTTCCCGGACAACCGGTCCAGCAGATCCGCCATGACGAGTCCCGAGCCGTCAGCCAGGCTGTCCCGCGGTGTCTGGATAACATCAGACCTGAGCAGGCAGACAAACCTGCCGTCAGGAGAAAAAACACCCAGGTCAGCACAATAAGAATGGTTTGCCTTGACATCAGTAATATAATAATTATTTGCCAAGGAATGTACGTTGAGGTCATAACTGCCATGGGCTTTATTCCTGTCCTCACCAAGCCCGGTCAAGTCGTAAACACGCAGCGTAAGTTGTATTTCCCCCCAGGGTCGTCCAAATTCCCCGGCTACCAAGTCCATCTGCTCATTGGAAATCTCCCAGTAGGTAAAAATACAGTGTGGATCTCTTACGAGAAGCATGACAGAATTTTCATTGTAACTGGCCGGAAACCCGTATTCAGGCACGGTAACACTCATCTAAGCCTCTCCTCCCCCAAAATAAATACATGGTCATTATATGCGGACCTTCTTTAAAAAGAACTACACCTGTCAGAAATTTCACAAACCTAAAAAATCATTCATTGTAACTGTATTCTCAAAAAGCCTTTATTTCCCTTGTATTTTTTTTGCTGTTATATTGTCAAATTAAGGACATTTGCAGATATAGACCTGTAAAAAAAGTAAACACATGTTCATCAGTTGGTGAAATCCTGCAAAAATACAAGCAGAAAATGCGCGTAAAAAATGCCTGTAAAATAACAAAAATACAAGCCTGTCCCCGGGTTAACGGGAACAGGCTCACATTGCCGTCCAAAATCACCACGCTGCTATTCTCCGGTAACCCGGCTGTCAGGGATATTATCCCAGACCCGTGGTTTTGCGCCCCCACCTCTCAATGGGTTTGCCTTTATCTGAATAATGATATTTACTTAGTTGAAGTAAGTAACCTGAAACTTTTATTAATTAATTATATACTTTCTTAACAAATATTTCAAGTATAATTGTTTTAATTTGCTATGTGTTTAACCTCTCTTTGATCAAGACACAAAAAAAAGACCGCATCGTGTGCGGTCGCTTCAGAAAAAAGGAGGTTCGAGGAATGTTTAATAGACTTCCTGGGTTTTCTTATGGGTGGTTCCAAAAATCCCTGCATCCTGGTCAAATACCTTCCAGACTGTATCCATGGTGACCCATCTATCGCCAATCCGGACCTCGTTCCAGGCGTGCCCGTACCAGGTTCCCCCGGTCCCGGCCTCTCCGATTACGGTCCTGGCTTCAATCCCTTCGGCCCGGCACATTGCGGTAACCAGGTTTGCGTAGTCCCGGCACAGCCCTTTTTGGGTCTGTAGAGCCTTCACAGCGCCGTCATTATCATAAAATTCACCGCGGCGAAACTTGTCCATGTCATAAACCATGTTTTTGCTGACCCACTGGAAAATGGCTTTGGTCCTGCTGTAGTCATCCCCGGCTTGTCCTACTATCTGCCGCGCTTTATTGGTTATTACTGGGTTATTGCTTTCAATCCCCCATGAAGGGAGCAGATATCTCTTATCACCGTTGTCAGTGTTCTCAATCTGTGCTCTGGCCAGCGAATCATACGCAATCGTACCGGCCTGACCCGGTTTTACCAGGTTGAAATCCACCCGGTATGTGCCTTGTCCAAATCTCAGGTATACAGCCCCGGCAACCGTATTGCCAACTTTAGGGTAATAGTAGTAGGTCTGGTCATCACCCAGAACAGTCCTGACAATTATTCCTGTATATTTTTCGGTAACAGTACCCTGGAAACCGAACCAGGTATCAAAGCTGTTACTAGCCAGTGTCACCGAATTACCTTCGGTGTAAGGGGAAAACCATCTGATGTTTGCCTCCCCGGCAAATGCTGTCGGAGCAAATGTAGTGATAAGAATAATAGCAGTTGAGATTATCAGAATCCTTCTAAGCAGCCTGAAATCTTTCACGGCCAAAACCTCCTTCGGTAACCCGGCTATCTGGAATATCCAGACCCGTGGCTTTGCGTCCCCACCTCTCGATGGGTTTGCCTTTATCGGGAGTGACAGTGTTTCCAATCTGGAAAAACTCTTCATTTCCCAATATAGTTTTGGTGAGTATTCACTTTGGTAAACAATTAAGCCTGTCTCCGGGTTCCGGAAACAGGCCATGAAATAAACACTGCCTAAATATAACTCCCCGGTAACCCGGCTATCTGGAGTTACCCAGACCCGTGGCTTTGCGTCCCCACCTCTCGATGGGTTTGCCATTATCAGAATGAGTTGTTAAATTATTTTCATTTTTATTATACACCTGTATTTTAAATAGCGCAAGAGTTTTTGTTTAATTTTGTCAAATCTTTGTCAGATTTTGTTGAAATGCAGCATTACAGCAGCTACTCCCCATTTCCAACAGCAATCTCCTTCATGAAATCACTACCCCCCACCAGTTCCTTCAGGTATGCCGCAAACGGCCCTCCCAAGTCAGTGCGGGCCAGGGCGAATTCAACAGTTGCTTTCAGAAAACCCATTTTATCACCCACATCATAGCGCTTTCCTTGAAATACATGGGCATACATCGGCTTTTGTCCTGCCAGAACCTTGAGGGCATCTGTAAGCTGAATCTCACCACCTGCTCCAGGAGTAGTGTTTTCCAGGAGTTCAAAGATCTCAGGTTCTATTATGTACCGGCCAAGTACCGCAATGTTGGACGGCGAAACCTCAACAGCAGGCTTTTCCACCAGGCTGTGTACTTTCACTGTCTGTATGCTGTCATCCCCTTCGGGGTCAACAATACCGTATTTGTTTACTTCCTTTTTGGCTACCCTTTGTACCCCAAGGACAGTGCCGCCTTTTTCTTCATATACGTCCATAAGCTGTTTCAGGCAGGGCTTTTCACTGACAATAACATCATCACCCAGCAGGACGGCAAACGGTTCATTACCGATAAACTTCCGGGCACAATATACCGCATGCCCCAAACCGCGCGGGAACTTTTGACGAACATAGTGAATATCCACCATTTCAGAAATATCCCGGACCAGGTTAAGCAGTCTGGTATTCCCCTTTTGTTCCAGGAGAAGCTCTAGCTCCAGAGTGTGGTCAAAGTGGTCCTCTATTGCCCGCTTACTGCGACCCGTAATTATCAGGATATCCTCTATCCCCGAGTTCACTGCTTCCTCCACAATATACTGGATTGTCGGTTTATCAACTATTGGCAGCATTTCCTTGGGCTGGGCCTTGGTTGCCGGAAGAAACCGTGTCCCCAGTCCGGCAGCCGGAATAATAGCCTTACGAATCTTTTTCAAAACAATCACCCCCAAAACATAATGGTATCAGCTTTGCTAACAGCTTTTAAAACAGCTTATTGCATGGTCATTTGCCTAATACTCCCAGTTGAAGTCCGGAAGCCCCGCCCGGAGGATCCTTTCCTTTAAATCACCGGTTATAAAAGCCAAACCTTCCGGTGTCCTGGCCTCACACCTGGCTACCAGAGCCGGTTGGGTATTGGAGGCCCTTACCAGACCCCAGCCATCGGGATAGATTATCCTGACCCCATCAACAGTGATTGCATCATAAACCCTAAGGACCTGCTCCCGTATTTTCTCAACAATGCCAAACTTGATCTCATCAGGGCAGTCAATTCTGGTCTCAGCCGTGCTGTAATACTGCGGCAGGTCACCCAGCAAGCTGGACAGGTTTTCATCAGCATGTGACAGGGTTCGCAGCAACCGCCCGGTGGCATAAAAAGCATCATCAAAACCATAATACTCATCAGCAAAAAACATATGTCCCGACATCTCCCCGGTAAACAGGGCATTAAGTTCCTTCATCTTAGCCTTAATCAGTGAATGGCCCGTCTTGTAAAAGTATGGCCTGCCACCCAGCCTCTCTATTTCGTCCACCAGAGCTTGGGAGCATTTAACCTCTATAATGGCCTGCTGCCCGGGATTTTTCCGAAGAATCTCCCTCCAATAGAGCACCATCAGCTTATCACCCCAGATAACCTCTCCGGTATCATCAACCACACCGATTCTGTCAGCATCTCCGTCATAAGCCACACCAACCTCGGCCTGCTGTTTTTTTATTTCTTCCACCAGGTAGGTAAGGTTCTCTCTCTTCACCGGGTCTGGGTGGTGATTGGGGAAATTTCCGTCAGGCTCACAGAAAAGGGGAATTACCTCACACCCCAAAGATGTCAGGAATTTTTCGATATACATGCTGGCAGCGCCGTTGCCGGCATCTGCCACCACCTTCAACCTGCGGGGTCCAAGTTGAATTTTGGAAGACAGCATTTCAAGGTATGTTTCAGAGATATCAGCTCCGGTTACGCTGCCTATGCGTCCGGTTCCAATGATAGCGTCCTCCTCAATGATCCTCTTTATCTGCTGTATGTCCGCACCATAAATTGTTGATTTTCCACACGCCATTTTCATCCCGTTAAACTCCCCGGGGTTATGGCTGCCGGTAATCATAATTCCTCCGTCAAAATCCATATGATGCAGCCCGAAATAAAACATCGGGGAGGTCACTATGCCAATATCAACAATATCCAGACCTACAGAGGAAAGCCCCTTGATGAGGTCTTCCCGGATAACCGGTGTCGACAGGCGGACATCACCACCGATCAGAACCTTGTCAACTCCCCTGCCCAGAACAAAGGTGCCATAGGCCTGTCCTATTTTGTGTACCACCGGCGGGGTCAGTTCTGTTGCAGCAATACCCCGAATGTCGTATTCGCGGAATATCGCAGGATTAATATGCATCTTTGGTCCTCCTGTACATTTATGTAATAACAAATAAGTAATTGTACAAGCACCTGTAAAATTCCTGCCTGGGTTGGTAAAACCACATATGGAGATATTTACCACTAGAAAAGCGCGCATATTTCAGTTCCCTATGCGCGCTCTTTCCTGTAGCACAAAAAAAGAGCGCAATCAGCGCCCTTTGATCGGTTCAGCTTCTGCTTTAGTGGGTGGAGCCAACTTTAGCTTTTGGCTAAACCAAAACTGTCATGTGTTTAACTATTGATTTATTCTATATATATTATACGCCAATTCCTTTAATTTTTTAAGGTTTGTAAAATTAAAATTTTTAAAACAATTTGTAAATTTTCTATTAACAAACTAAAACAGGATGCCATATATGCAGCATCCTGCCTGACTATTTGCTCTTTGCTCATTTAAATCAATGTCCACTGATAAATTTGGTTTGAGGTTCTAATTTCTGATCACCATATTTAACGGCAGCCGTATAGTATGTATCCAGTTTTACCGGGTATTTTTCGGCATCAAACATCAGCCGGTAGTGTGGTTTGTGCAGTCCGTGTTCCTCCCACTCCAGGGTGTCGTCGACCACACTGAAGATATATTCCACAGGCTGGCCGGCATCATTTACTCCGGTTATAACTAAATCCACCCCTCTTTTGATTATTTCAAAGGTACCGTTCTGAACCAAATGGAACCTGATGGGCATTATCATACCCTTGCGCACATGGACATCGGGCTTTTCCAAAGGCGGGTCCCAAACAACACCTCCACCTTCAATATATGGAGGATGCTCAACAGCGTTAAGGACAAAGGTTACACCTGTGGATAATCCCTGGTATTCATTGCCGCATTCGGCCGGAAAACCTACCTGAAAGTCAAATACATCAGTTCCTCCTGCACCCAAAACCCCCAATACCAGGTCGTTTAGGTCCTTAAGCTTACCATTATAAAGGACGTTTTGGGCACTGTCCTTAATCACTAAGTCAAGGACACTATAGTACATCTCACTGCCGTTTTCCATAACAACCTCTATATCATAGGAAAAATCCAGATTCCCTTCATTTTTCACGGTCAGCGGGGCAGCAGCCTGTTGACCGGGAGCCATATTGGGGGCGCTAATGAAACCACTTGACGGAGAAGTAGTTATGGATAAGTCAGAATCAGTTTCAACAGCAACAACAAGTCCTTCATCCTGCATAAAAACAGCATAAAAAATAAAGATTACCAGGAAAACAGTTAAAACATATTTTATATATTTTGTTGCCTTTAAGAACGCCTTAATATCATACCTGGCCATTTTTCCTCTTCACCTTTTGTAATTATTTTGAGTTAATTACTGTTTAAGCCGCGAGAATTGGATTCCCGCGGCTTAAATATATCTTCCAAGAACGCCCTTCAGCTTTTTAAATTATCTGTCCCTTAAATTTGTTCTGCATAGAACGCAAAATCAAATATGAAGTTTTTACCTTGAATATCGTTTCCTGCATTTGTTGACAATGTCGCCTCAAAGGTAACATTAGCTGAACCAACCTGACCGGCATTTACATAAATAATTGAGTCAGTCGGGACATAGTCGTTAAGTAAACCACGAAGTGGCCCATTATACAATACTGCATTACCTGAGGGATACATTATCTTAATATTCATTTTGTCTATAAACTCATCATAAGCCGCTCCCGTTGTTTCCCCGGAAATAACGACATCGTTTGAATTGGTATATTGCGCCTGCACATTAGCTTTAACCTTTGTCACCTTTGCATCTATAGTTCCTCTGTTATAAAGATTCATAGCTCTCATAACTGAATCTCCGGGTGCCCAGCCACCAATACATTCTCCACTAGGAGTCCGTGTAGCAATTTCGTCATAGGGGTAATACCCACTTGGGTCAGAAGCTGCAGAATAAAACATGGGACCGGGAACCTTGTCCGATAAGTCCCTTTCCCCCTCAAGTATAATAGTTCCCGCAGTAAAGGTATTACCGGTATTAGCTGCCGTGTCAGTGAAGTAGGCAAAAGTTGCGCCGCCTATCAGCATACACACGGTTATTACCAGCAGAACTGGTATAATTAGCCTTTTTGCCATAATTTTGCCCCTTTCAGGGAATTAGGGGATAGACCCCTAATTTAATTAAATTATTATATACCGGTATTAAAAACCTGCATAGCCGGTATTAGCAGTTTGTGTAGCATTGATTTCGATATCGATAGTGAAGCTGCCACCTTGACAAAGATTGCCTGCAGAATCCGGCAGGAACGGTGTAACTTCCAGAGTCCTATAAGCATCCTTTGCCAATGTTCCTCCAGCAAAAGGACCATTTATACCATCAGCCAACCCAGTCATATCCACTGTTATTGGGGTTCCCCCGTCTACTGATACTGTAAATCTCATAGCATTTTTTAATGCAATATCATTGGTTCCATCGGCATCCACAGTAACGTAGCCTCTCCACATCAGCGGCAAAGTGCCGTCATTGGTAAGCTTTATAGTTTTGGTATCTCCATTCCAACCAGGAGCGATGCCTACTCCGTCGGTACCAACTTCATAAATTGCTCCACTAAATGCTGCATCATCACCATCGGTAAGGTTAATATCAAGTTCACCTGCAGTAAACGTATTACCTTCATTTGCAGCCGTATCTGTAAACCAGGCAAAAGTGGCTCCACCCACTAAAGCAGAAACTAAGCCTATAATCATAAGGCTCATCATTATGCGCTTTTTCATGTTTTCTTTTTCCTCCTTAAATTTAAACTTAAATATTTCTTGGATTTCTGAATTTTCACTGAAGGGCGCCTAGAAAATCTATATTAGGGTTCGTTCGGGTACTGGATGGCACTGAATTTTATATCACCGGTAAAGCTTGCTCCCTGATAAGTATCGCTAGCAGTGGTCAGAACTCTTACATAGATGTCATACTCAATGTCATCATAGTTCGTTTGCATAGCTCCAGCAGTATCCCCATCCCATTTCAAGGGCGCGTTACTCATATTTGTTGTCAAATCATTCCCCATCAAATTTGACAATGCAGTCCAATCCTGTAACACAAGTGGATTAGTTTCTGTACCGGTTCCTACATTGGGGCTCTCAATTTTTACTTCAAGCACGTCTTGTAAAGAACCACTACCCTCAATAAAGGCATACCACTCGATTGGCAGAGTGCCGGCATTACTTACTTTAATAGTAGCATTACCTTCCCAACCGGGATAAACGTTGGTGGTGTCAATGAGCGCTGGTGCCGTTGAAGATGTCGGGTCACCAAATAAAGGCTGTGCATTTTCTCTGTCTAATTCGAGGTCAACTGTTCCTGCAGAAAAAGTATTACCTTCATTTACAGCCGTATCTGTAAACCAGGCAAAAGTGGCTCCACCCACTAAAGCAGAAATTAAGCCTATTATCATAAGGCTCATCATTATGCGCTTTTTCATGTTTTCCTTTTCCTCCTTACGTGTGAACTGAACTAATCAATAACTTTTTTTGCCTTCCAAACTTTGGGCTGAAGAGCTCTAGAAAATCCGTCTAAATTCTTTTTTTATACTTATCACTCCTTTCGATACTACCTTTTTGTTTCCCCCAAGGAGTAAAACTGCGAATTTACATTGCACCCTAGCTGAAGTTAATCGGTATTAATTTTCACAGGGTTATTCAGTACTATCTGCTAATTACAGGTAGAATGTTTTATTTCTGCAGCTCACCGGCTTCCTCATCTTTTGAGGAATCTGTCGTATCGTCAGGTAAATTTCCTGCAGGATCCTCACTAACTGCCTCTATCGAATTCTTTTTTGAATCTATAACTGCCGGGACATTTAAACTGCTATCTGAATCCAGAGGCTGAGCAACTTCTGTCTCTGGTTCATTGGGTTCTTCATCAGTACCAATTGTTTCATTTGCAGTATCGATTGTTTCATTTGTTATTTCATTTGCTGGGCTGCCAACTACTTCCTCGATGAGCATTTCTAAAGGATCCTTGGTTGGCTCTACAATAACCGGGACACCCACCATATTTAGGGCTTCCTCCATAGCTACCGGGGCCTTCTCCCGGACCACAACTCTGGCAGGAACTCTCACAGACAGAAATTCCCCATTTACCGTCAGTACCAAATCTCCACTGTAAACCCCCGGACCTCTCCTGACATTGAGTTTCATATTCAGGGAATACTCTGCTTCTTCTCCCGACCCTTCATCCATACAAAGGTTTGATGCTTCTTCCTCACCATATACGACTGAGGTAACATCCTCTGCAGCCTCCTGCTGCAATCTGTCAACAGAACCCGCGGAATCAGGCACAAGGATAAAACTCCCCTCTGTCCTATCAATTACTGAAGCAATCTCACCGTCAATCCGCCACCTAACGTTCAAATTCTCACCTGATACATTGTGTATCTTTAATACATCATCAAAATTCCGGCCGGAACCTTCAACTACTTCACCAAAATCCAGGGTAATCTGGCCGTCTTTTTCTTGTGCTACTGTCGGAGTCTCTCCTTTCGGATCACCTGCTGCCGCCGGAAAGGTTGCCTGAGCTTTACCCGGTTCCAAAGATAGAAAACTGTCAATAGAGGCGGCTTGAAAAAAATTGTTGCGGTTTTCTGCCCTTGCCGTGAAATATGAATGTGTTTGAGTAATCAGCCCCGAAATTAAGAGCAGCATCACTGCCACTGCCAAAATAACCGTCCGATAGCGGAAGCTGTTTTCTGCCTTATCAGCCTTCCTTATCCTTTCCAGTTGCTTTCTTTCCCATCTGGTCATATGCCAGCGACACGGAGTCTCTTCTACTCTTTTGACCATGGCTCAGCCACTGCCTCCTGTTTTTTCTTTTCCACTTCACCGGTAATGGCTTTACCTATGCTTCTAAGCTCACTTACAATAATTAAAACTCCGGGAACAATAATCAGCCACACCAGACCCTGCTTTGTCTTGGCAAACTCCACAACCCTGCCAAAATACGGTATGCGAATTGTCTGCTGCCCAATTACATTGTCTGCCGGCACCGGTTTCGAATCAATACTCCCATTAGCATCACCCTTGGTACGATAGCTGACACCGGTATCATCCTTAACCACTTCCGCAACCCGGTGAGTCACAATTCTCTTGGTATCCTCCGGATCTTTAAAGGTTATAACGTCACCCTTTTGGTATTCGGTCTGCTTTTTTTGACCGGATACCGCGATCACATCTCCAGCCTCAAAAACCGGACTCATGCTGCCGCTCAAGACAACCATCAGCCTGTAGTCGGCCAGTTTGGGTAAACCGTCAGGCGAGATTTTGGAGCCTACTGTAAAAAAGACCAGAACTACCATTACCAGTACTAACACTGCAATAAAGGCATTTCCAGCCAACTTCAATATCTTATTTCCCACTTTTACCCCTCCCGCTAAACTGTTTAACCAGTCAAACAAATAATACAGCTCATTTTCCATTTTACACGTATAAATTAGCCATGTCCTGAAAAACATGTCGAGTAATTCTACGCCTAGTTAAGTGAATATTTGTCGTCTTTTGTATTATGGAGGGTAATTTTTACACGTGCTCATTTATTACATTTATGCATAATTCGCCAAAGCTTACTAATACTTGCCTCTATAACTAATGGTATTTATTACCATATAAGTTAATAGCACCTAATACTAGGTTTTTTTATATTTTTTTCGACAGCCCCAAGATAAATATTTTTCAAAATAAAATTTCCCGTGAAAAACATCACGGGAAATAATTATGGCATTAAATTAAACAATAAACGAAATTACTCAACCCTTTTTGTTACTTCCTTGTCCCTATTTTCTTTCTGCACCGTCTTCTTCAGCTTGTCTAACACTTCGGGAACCATAGCAACCACGTTCTCTAAGCTGCCCCTTCCGGAAATCGGCAGCATGCTTACCGAATCCCCTTTAATAACTATTACTGCAGCAGGGGTAAGCCTTGCTCCGGTACCAGCTCCGACGCCCCCTCCCCCTTGGTCTTTAGCATCCTTACCTTCTCCGCCTCCGGTACCAATCCCGAAGGTCACATTGACCACAGGTACCAAGGTTACTTCCCCGATTACAATAGGGTCGCCAATTACGGTTTTTGCTTTGAACATGTTCTCCAGGTGTGAAAAAATGGTATCCATGTTCTGTTTCAGGTCCAAATCAAACACCTCCTTTGATACTTAAGCCCCCGGAGCCGTCCGCCTTGGTGGGACAGCAAGGGCGATCCATACTCTTCTAATTGCGGGATGAAATGCTGTTCTCAGGGTACGCAGCAGAATAAACATGGGAACAGCTGTAACAGTCAGTTTGAGTTTACCTGCCAAAACAGGCTCAAAAAAATTCGGTCTGATATCAACTTTAACTACTCCCCGCGCACCGCATAAGCCATAGGCCATACCACATACAATGCCTGTAGCCGCTGGGTCGCCTAATCCAAGTTCTCCTGATATTTCCAGCCGCGAGTCGGTATCACCTATCATACCCCGAAAATATCGCAACAATACAATAAAGGTGTCAGGTGTCAGGGCTCCAACTGCAGCGCTCAGCCTGCCGGGTAAGGATGCTCTCCTAATACTGTCCTGCTCTGGAACATCTTTATGTTCTTGGCTGTCTTCTTTTCTATGGTGGTTTGTGTCTTCTTTTTTCTTAAGCCTAAACCGTAGACCCGCAACACTCACTTCCGTTTGTCCTGAGAAACTTGTCAAGATATTCAGGAAAAGCACCCTTTTCAGGAACTGCAGGCGGAGTCCGGCCTCCCCCGGCGATGATACTGTGATTGAAGCGCTCCATGGCATTATCATCGTAAATATTGACAGCAAAATAACTGCCCACAGCACAATTAATATAGCTGCCCACCAGTCCATGAGTATCACCCCATGGAATCACTTCGACTTTTTTCTTATTTTCCCTTTTTTTACTGCATTTCTGGTTTACCGAAGCTTAGTTTTTCACTGTCAGCCGGCTATCCTGACAATGCCGTTCCAAATAAAGGTCAGTGCCAGGCCGATCAGAAATGCTCCGCAGACAGCAATGATTCTGCGATATAATCTGTCAGACATAACTTTTTTCCCCCTGGCAATGGCAACAGCAACCACCCCATACCAAGTGAAATCTGCCAGGATGTGCCCTGTAAAAAAGAAAAAAAGGCCTGCCATACCATATTCCCAGGCACTTGTTAAGTAACCGAGGCCTACAGTAGCCCACCATATAGTCCAGTAGGGATTTGAAAGGCTTACCAGCATTCCGGTCAAAACCGGGCCCACCAGAACCTTCTCCGGTCCACTCTGAAGTTCCAGTGAAATATTCCCCTGCCGGGCATCCCTAAGCATCCCGTATCCCATCCAGATAAGGAACAATCCGCCAACAATGCTGACTGTTATAATAAAGTACTGATTATTTAAAAAAGACTTCAGCCCCAGGATCAGGGCTGCAACCAGGGCCAGCTCCAGCAAAGCATGGCCTGCCATCAGAAGAGGCCCGGCCTTTGCCCCCCGCCTCGTTGTTTCACTAACCGTTACTGTAAGCAGTGGACCTGGCATCATGGCCCCCGAAAAACCAAGTATCCAGGATGTCACAAACAATTCCAGAAGCATTTTCAGGATCCTCCAATTTACTCTTGTTCAACCTGCCCATAACCGTTGACAACAACCTTCAACTCCCCATTATCAGGACAAAATATCAGCCCATGTACTGGGATAGTTCGAGGTATCAAGTGGTGAGATTTTATCTTGGTAACAGCATCAATAACATTTTCTTCAACATCAGGGAACCCACCCAACCACGCCGCCAGATCATTCTTATCAATCTCTTCCTCAGAAATACCAAACTCCTTCATCCTTTCTGAAAGCAGTTCAGTATCCAGCTTTGACATACCGCAATCAAGATGGCCAATAACGAGTAACTCCCTCACCCCCAGCAGATAAATCGCAGCTGCCAGGCTCCTGATGGCATCATCACAGTCTTTGCGAATTCTGTTTCCGGCATTTTTAATGATTTTAGCATCTCCTCGCCGGATGCCCAGAGCCGGTTCAAGAAATTCGACAAGCCTGGTATCCATACAGGTAAATATGGCCACATGCTTTCTCGGCTTATGGCTGAATTTTTTTTGTAAATCGCGGTATTCGTTTACAAAAAAGCTGTTGGCCAGTAAAATCTCCTCCAGCAGCATGATCACACCTCCATATGGAATTTATAAGGCGCATTCGATTTATTATACTATAAACACTTTTGTTCGTACATAACCACGTCAAGAAAACTATTTTCCAAATGTTTTTCGACTATCGACAAAGATAGGGGCAGATAATTCCTCTAGCGGACAACACCTCGCCTTGTGGAACAATCTAACCCCTATAACCAAAATTTTCTATGCAACACTTATGATGCCATCAGCAGACATAAAAGAGAACGAACATGGTAAGTGTTGAAATTATCAGGGCCGCAACATAACCCTGCACGTAATCCTTAAATCTGCCGGGGTCATGGTCGAGCATTCGTCTTACCCTGAATTCAACAGCCCCAGTCTGCCCTAAAAGATTAGGGTGAGGCATAAAGTTGTCAAAAACAACATTGTCTAAAAATTTCTTGGGTGACAGCCTCCAAACCTTAATCAAAGCCTGGGCAAATGCCATCGGTCGCCCGGTCAGCCTGACCACCATATCATCTGCGGCTTTTTCCTTTTCATTAATGAAATCTCGGAAAACCCAAAATATAACCGGGGTAAAAAACAAGAGGTCCCTTAAAAACACCATGGTCCAGGTCGTCATAGAATCCGCCCGCACAATGTGCCCCAGTTCGTGGGCGGCAACTGTTTCCAGTTCCTCAGCATCAAGGGCATCCAATAAGCCCTTTGAAACTACAATAACCGGAAACTTATAACCCATTGTGAAAGAACGGGCAAACGAATCCGGTGTAACAATTATTTCAGGCTTTGTGATGCTGCCCTTAAGGCACAGCTTCTCCATAATATTAAAAAGTAACGGGTATTGTTCCGCCCGGGCAAAGCCATATCTTCTGGCAATTTTTTTACCTGCGGCAATACTGATAAATGCTTTAAGAACTGCCAAAAATACCACTACCAAGAAAAGCGGGGTAAGAATTGTAGCCAAAACTTCAGCTGAGTAACAGAGCCAGTCATTAAACACACCCAGTGGATGCCCGTAAACCGTACACCGATCAATAATAAACGGCCTGTATGCTATGTATGCAGCCAGAGGAGTTATGAAGGGCAATATATACAGCAATGCCTTTGATCTTGCATTTCGGATCACTGCAAACTGCACCATGAGAAGGGCAAGCAGATAACTGACCAGTGAACCGATTAGGACATAAACAATAAAGGGATGAACAAACTTATGAATAAAAACGTCGTATGTCATGGGTTATTTTGCCCCCTTTGACCTCCGTTCCTGAATCATGACCTCAAGTTTGCTGATATTAGTTTCATTCTCAGAACCCAGCCTTTCAACCATGTGTGAAATGGCAGGCTCAGAGAACTCTTCCATCAGACCGTCAAGAACTTCTGTAACAACTCTTTTGATAAAATCAGGTTCACTGATAGTAGGAGTATACACATATGCATTGCCTATCGGCTCTTTATCAAGAAGTCCTTTTTCGGCCAGTCGACCCATAATTGTCATTACAGTAGTATAAGCAAGACTCCGCTCCAACCGCAGTTGTTCATACACGTCTCTTACCGTAGCCTTGTTCGCCCTCCAGACAATTTTCATAATGTCTGCCTCAAGGTCTCCCAATACTTTTTTGTAACCAATCTTATGAGGTTTAAAATCAGAAATCAGTCTTTTAAGAAACACAATTATACCTCCCATATACGACTACTATCTAGTGTACTACTTGTTCCAATCATACACCAGAATTTGTATTTTGTCCATTAATACGACCTATTTCCTATATTTACGGGGGTCAATTTTGTTAATTTTCAATTTATTTTAAAAATAACATCAATTTCGTACAAAACTATCAATCCAATGACCTAGTAAAAATTGTCATAAAGCAAATTTGTCTCTAATAAAACTGAAAATGGGAGTGAAGAATCCCACATGCCCTCAGGGCAATTGGATTGGAGGAAGCCAATGCTGTCACTTCTTAATTTTTTTGCCGGAATAGCCCTGCTTTTATTTGGCATGCGCTTCATGCGGGACGGTCTGGAAAGCGCCGCCCGGAGAAGAATGCAGGAAGCCCTGAAAACACTTACGCGGAATCCCTTGACAGGTTTTATCACCGGCACTGTAATTACCGCTCTTGTCCAGAGCAGTACGGCAGTAACTGTAATCACCATCGGTTTTGTCAATGCCGGGATTCTAACATTTTCCCAGGCAGTAGGAATAGTGCTGGGGACAAATGTGGGCACATGTATAACCACACAAATAATATCCTTTAGGATTGAGAACATTGCCCTTCCTGCTATCGGTCTGGGAGCGCTGCTGATAGTTGTACCCCGAAAAAAATCTCTGCGCTGCCTGGGGCAGTCAATTACGGGCTTCGGGATAATCTTTCTCGGAATCAATACCATCTCTGATGCCTTGGAACCATTGAAAAATTCCCCGCACTTTGTAGATCTGCTTGCCCAGGTAAGTTCAAATGCCTTCTTTGGTGTAGTTGCCGGCACCTTCTTTACAGCGCTGATCCACAGCAGTGCGACAACCACCGGGATTGTGATTACCCTTTCCCGCCAAGGCCTGGTTGATTTGCCCACATCAATAGCAATCATTCTGGGCAGCAACATCGGCACCTGCATCACCGGCGTTCTGGCCGCAATCGGGACTCCGCCTGCAGCAAAACAGGTGGCAGCGGCACACGTCCTGCTGAATGTGGTCGGTGCAATAGCAGTTATTCCGTTTATCCTGCCTTTTGCACATCTGGTGGAGACAACTGCAACGGCGCTCCCCCGCCAGATTGCCAATGCCCATACCATATTTAATGTACTCAGTTCACTGTTGGTACTCCCCTTTACACAGTATTTTACAAAGCTGGTAAAGAAATTAATACCGGATTAAATGGTTCGGACAGCGATATTTTTCCGGCAAAGTTACATAAAAATATTGTAAATTAACGAGTTTTGGGTTACTTTAATATAGTACAGATTGAAAGGAGAATTGCCATGCATCTGGAAGCCCTTGAAAAGGTTCTGGGAATTGCCGGAAGAAATCCAAGAGTACTGCTGAGCCCGTCTTACTTCATGAAAATTTCTGCCCGTCTCGATATCGACAGCCACATCGAAGGTGACCGCATAGTGTTACGTTATAACGGTCGTGAAGCGCAAGCAGCAGTAATCACCCCGGAAAACTGTGAAAAATATAAATGCAGGGTACAGGAAGGGAAAAACGGTACAATGATTTACGAATACATAAATGCCCTGGTGACCCTGTTTACAGATGAGGAGGTGCCCCCCTCCCCTCATGATAAACTGGGGCCAACAGCCGAGTTCTACTGCAGTTGGGGAGCTGAAATATTGCGAAAAAAACTTCTCTAAAAAACGGGACTGCCAAATGGCAGCCCCGTTTTTTTTAGACTTTGAAGTTTTCCACCATACTCTTTAATTCCTCGGAGAGATTAACCAGAACCGATGCCGAGGCAGCCACTTCCTCAATAGAAGCTGTCTGCTCTTCTGCCGCCGCCGCTACCTGCTCCGCGCTGGCAGCGGTTTCCTCAGAGATGCTGGCAATATTCTGCATGGCCGCAACCGCTTGTTCGGCGCCTGCGGCCATTTCCTCAGCTGCTGCCGATACCTCCAGGATTCTTCGGTTGACGTTATTAATTGAACTCACAATATCATTAAACGCCTCACCGGCTTTGTTTACTATACTGGTACCGCTTTCGACCTCAACAATACCTGATTCCATCGCTGTTACTGTCTTATCGGTCTCTTCCTGGATTTCCATTACCAGATCGGAAATCTCCTTAGCTGCCTGGCCTGACTGTTCTGCCAGTTTGCGTACCTCCTCAGCAACCACGGCAAAACCACGGCCCTGCTCACCCGCCCTGGCAGCCTCAATTGCGGCATTTAGTGCCAGCAGATTAGTCTGTTTGGCGATACCAGTAATTACGTCAACAATATATCCTATCATCTTTGATTTCTTGCCCAAATTACTAACCGTAGCAGCAGTTAAATTAACTGTGGTATTTATATTCTTCATCTGCGAAACTGCATCCTGTATGGAACTGGCGCCTTTGCAGGCAGTGGCGCTGGCTTCCCCGGAAATATTCATCACATCATGGGCATGTCCGGCGACATCCTGGATACCCTTTGACATCTCCCCGATGACCATTGATGTTTGCTCAACGCTCTTTGCCTGGTCCTCTGTTCCTGTTGCCACCATGTGAATAGTTGCCGCAATCTGTTCTGTGGTTTTAGATGATTCGGCAGCCCCGTTATTAAGCAGGTCAGCTGAACTGGCCACATGTTCAGATACAGAATGAATCTTTTCAATCAATCCGGCAATATTGGAGACCATACTGTTAAAATTATCTCCCAGACAGGCAAATTCATCATTTGTATTAATATTAAGGCGCGCCGTGAGATCACCGCTTTCAGCTCTGGTCATTCCCTCAACTATTGTGGGAATGGGTCTGGAAATAATTCTGGTTAGAAAGTAGAAAATTATCCCTGTTCCTACCATAGCCAGGTAAGCTCCAATCATCATCCGCATCCGGATACTGTTCACAAGGCTGGTGGACTCCTGTCGGGGAATCCGGACAGCCAGGAATCCGGCAATATCACCAGACTGGTCGGTAACCGGCATAACTCCGGTAAGTTCTTTAGTCCCGGCAATTTCGACTTCTTTTACAAAAGCCGAACCTTCCTGCTGCATTTCAGAGAGTATTTCAGGTGCTACCCGGTATTCCTCCGGGTCTGCTATTCCTTCGATGTTGGCTGCCACCAGTTCAGTCCCCAGATATATCAGAAACTCATTACCGGTACGCTCAGCTATTGTGTCCATCAACATTGAATCAGAGTTAATTTCGTTTTCTCCCTTAAACAATACGCCTCCCTTAATCAGCCATTCTCCGGGATAAGTACCTTCAATAAGCTCATCGGTAAGGTTGATATTTTCCAAAAGCCGGCCCTCTAAAAGCGATAACCCATATTGATCCATGGTATTGAGGGCATATAACCCAATCCCTGTGGAAATACACAGCAGCATCAGGACAAATACTATGACAAGTTTGAAACCAAAACCTATCCGCAACAATCACATCCCCTTCCCAGGACGAGTTACATAGACAACCATATTGATAATTATATGAATATCGATTTTGACAATTATACGATATCGATTTTGTTCGACAAAATACTGGAATTTCCTGCTTTTTGGATTGACTTTTGTAAAATGGCAAACAAAAAACCCGTGAGATACGGGTTTATGCCAAACCAAGCCACGGCTGCGGCAGCTTATTTTCTGCCGCTATTCAGCTCACAGTCAAGATAACCTATAGTATAACATTCCCTTGCGTGGGCTTCCAATATCCCGGCCAGAGCAGTCATTACTGCAGCCTGGTTCTCACGGGATTTAATATACGGGAAAATCAGTTTCTTGCAGGTTTCATTGTTTTTTTGCAGCAACTGCCTAATCCCGCGCTTTTCATTTGTATCCAGGAGACCTATTACCCTGTCATGAAGGACCTCAAGCTCGAAATGACCGCCCGGGACAACCTTTAACAGGGGTTCGCTTTTTTCTTCCATAAGCAACACCTCCGCGGTAATATTATAACCGCGATTACAGGCAATTACACCTCTGGAATAATCATTCATACTTTTTATGAGACAACCTCCACCACAAATCAATAAAGAAAAAGGCAAAAGCCAGAAACACCATCGCTCCTGCCATGCTGACATATATACCAAAACTCTGTTTTAGCCAGAATACCAACACACAATAGGCAACCATGGCTGCGACACCAAACCCCCATGTTACCAAAGCCACTGATATTTTCCTGGCCTCAGCCATAACCGCACTTTTTATTTTTTCAGCCATTCTATGTTCCTCCGGTTATCTGATAGAATTTCTATGCCAAGTCCTATTCTTTCTCCTGTACCTATGACGTCTTCTTCTCCGCTTAGTTACATTCCAGGCTACAAACAGACCCAGCATCAGGCCCCCCGCCAACAGAGGATTAACAGGCGCTATTTGGGTTATCTCTTTTGCCTTAACTTCATTGCCTGCCACCAGATCTATTGAACCGAGGTTTTTTTCTGAGAGATGAAAAGTTATTTTACCGAGTACCTGGCCTTTTTTCACCGGAGCCCTGATATCATCTGCTACTGCCACCTTCTCAGTTACCGTACCGCTTTCACCCCTGGGAACGGTATAATAAAAGTCCTCTGCTGTTTTCAGGACCACATCCCCGATGCCATTGCTGACTGCTGCCTCCCGGACTAAAGTACCGGCCTCCTTGGCTCTTATGGTATTATACCCGGAGAATCCGTAGTCCAGCAGGTTCCCGGCATCAGTCCAGACGACAGACCCCGGTTCCCCCATGACTACTGCTATCATTTCCTGGTCTCCCCTGGCTGCTGAGGCCACCAGACAGTTCTTTGCCTCCTTGGTATACCCCGTCTTTATCCCTGTTGCTTCCTCATAGCGCCACAGAAGCTTATTGGAATTTTGCAGCCATTTGACATCAGAATCATCTTTCCTCGGAATCACCTTTACCTTGGTACTCACGAACTCCCTAAATACCGGGTTCCGCATGGCATACCTGGCAATTACCGCCAGGTCATAGGCTGTCGAATAGTGCTCAGGGTCCGGCAGACCATGAGGGTTAACAAAATTAGATTTTACCGCCCCCAACTCTCTAGCCTTATTATTCATCAGCTCACTAAAGGCAGGAACGGAGCCGGCTATATGCTCTGCAACAGCAACTGCTGCATCATTAGCGGATTTTACAAAGAGGGAATAGAGCAGATTTTCCATGGTAATGGTTTCCCCTTCATGAAGCCCGATAGCAGAAGGTATCACCAGTGTCGGGTTTTTGCCTCCGGTCACTATATCGGTAAGCTTTGTGCGTTCAATGGCAATGATGCCTGTAAGTATCTTTGTAGTGCTGGCAGGAGGCAGGGGAACATGTGCATTATATTTATAAAGTATTTCTCCACTTTTGCTATCCATGAGCAGGGCTGCTTTTCCGGACACCTGGGGAGGTACCGCTGCCTGCTGCTGGGCAGCTCCGGCAGGAGATATCAGGCATGTCGTTAAAAATAAAAACAATAGCAGTCCGCAACCGATTCTACGTACCAGTGTAATCACTCCTGTTGTGCTTTTTGATCCCGGAAACTCACTGTATTTGACTGACAGTACATAAAAATTATACCCTCTCATTCTCCCCAGTGCAACCCGTTCATCCCGCCCAAATCATGCCCCGATGCATCTGCAAGTTGCATTTTAAGCGGGTTTGACTTAAAATTAAACCATTAGCGGTAATTTTTTCTAACCAAAGGAGGAACATCCAGTGTCACTATTCAATCGCAACAAAACAATCGAAGTAAATAGTCTCGGTGGAAATATTCTCGAAGTAACGGCACACATGAAGGATAATTTTCATGAAATAAAAACAATCATTAAATTCGATAATGATTCCAAAACTATAATCGATGCCAGGACAGACATGGTTACCGTCCCTTTTGACCTTTGCCATGAAGTTTGTCCCAGAATGAAGGAGCTGGCAGGCCTACGGCTGGAAAAGGGGGTCCGCAGGTCAATTCAGGAAATTATCGGGGGAAAACAGGGGTGTTCCCACCTTAATGACCTTACCATGGACTCAATGAATGCCCTGGTCCAGGCCAGTGGTTTCTGCCTTCTGCCAACCGAAATGCCCTTTGACGAAAAAATGGAAGTCATTAAAAAGCTCAACAAAGGCATCTGCCATACTTACAGCAATCTGGACCGCAACCCCAGGTACATAGGCTATGATAACCTATAGGACAGCGCCCCCACAGATAACAGTTAACCGGCGTCTCTAGCTGCGGGAGGTCTTGTTTACAACTTCGGTCAGCCGCGATATCATTGCAGCTGCCTGCGCTCTGGTAGTATTTTGGTCAGGAGAAAAGGTACTGTCAGCAAACCCCTTCATGAGTTTTGCTTTTACCGCAGCAGCCACATCTTCCCGTGCCCATAGGCTGATCCTGCCGGCATCGTTAAAATCACTGAAAATTTTGGTAAGTTCCTGCTCCTTAGGTGTCTTCAGGTTACCTGCGCGGGCCAGCAGCGCGGCAGCCTCTTCCCGGGATATGTTCCTGTCCGGCGCAAACCTGTCATGAGACACGCCGGAAACCAGCCCGGCCCTCAAGGCAGCCTCAATATACGGAAAAGCCCAGTGCCTCCGGCGCACATCACTGTAAGAAGCATCCTCCGGCTCGTATTGCTGCAGTCCCAATGTCCGTACCATGAAGGTAACAAACTCCGCCCTGGTAACACTGGCATCAGGCATGAATCTGTCCCCGGTCCTTCCGGTTACTGCCCCGCGAGCCGCTAAGAATTCGATATCCCTTTGAGCCCAGTGGAAAGCCACATCATCAAAGGTCCTGAAATAGATAGCTGCGCCAAAGTAACCCTCCCTGTCAGTCTTAATACTGACAGTCCGGCTCTTGGAGTCAACTATCCCACCGAGAATCTGCCACTCATCCTCTTCCGTGTCATAAAACAACACCGTTATCTTGTGAGCCTGTTTTTCACCAACTACGTCATCATATTTCAGCGTAACCTGATAGCGCTTGACAGGGTCATCTCCCGACCAGCGCAGGCGGAACAGGGGCCCCACGAAGGCGGACTGGTCAGGTGCATCCTCCAGGTCGCCCGGGTCTTCCACCTCCAGGAGTGATTCTGTATTGAAACCTACTGAACCCGCATCCAGCTTAATCTTTATCCAGTCATCATAGGCCTTGATTTCATCACCGTCGGCGACCTCTGTCCTAACCTCAGAGCCCTCTTTTGCTATTGTATTATAATATACCGTCAGGGTCTTGGTGGTTGAGGCTTCCCCAAAGCTTGCGCTCAGCTCAATTTCATTCTTCCCGCCTTTCAGGGTCACACTCCGGGAAAAGCTTCCGTCAGACCTGACATCTGTCTCTTCACCGTCAATTTCAAGGGTATTGAAATCAGCTTTTTTCAATTTTCCCCTGATAGTAACCATATTGGAATAAATCGTGGCCCCTTCAAGGGGAGAGTCAACTGCAATGGAGGGCCCACTAGTATACGTCAGTGTAATTGTGCGAGGAAGGTTCGTCCGTTCACTTAATGGAAATCCCAGCGCCTCACCCTCTGTAATAGTAACCGGCACGGTGGTAACGCTTAAACTAATTTTATTTTCTTTGTCTGACCCGTCTTTATTTGACTTCAAGGTTATCGGGCCGATACGAAACCTGCCATCATTCAAGCTGACCCTGGCAATAGTTACGCTGTCGTTCACCTCAACGGTGAATGAATCAATATCATTACTATCAGCGGGAAAAACCGTCCCCTCAAGAATGATGTCGGTCGTATCCACAGTGTCCCCGTTACTATGTGATAATATAGTGAAACTTGGAGCACCGCTATAATATATGAATAGGGTTTTTTCCGCCGATTTTTGCCCGTTATAAGCATTAATAACGATTTCATTCCTAATTCCCGTCAGTTCCACGTCGGCGGAAAAGCTGCCATCACTGCTGCTGAAGGAAACTGTTTCATCATTAATTGTCAGCCCATTTCTTTCAGTGTTCAATACCCTGCCCTTAACAGTTACTGTATCCCTGACCACCACTTCCCCGTTTTCAGGAGAGATAATCATAATAACGGGACCGGATTCATATCTTATATTTATGGTAGCCGCAGCAGTAGAATACCCGTCAGTGGCAGTAATCTTAATTTCATTGAGGCCTGCAGACAAAGCTATAGCCTTCTTAAAGTTCCCGCTACTGTCAAAGCTAACCGCGGAATCGTTTATTTTTAACCCCCCTGAAGGAATATTGACAACCTTTCCGGTGACAGTCACAGAATCGCTGTTTACCGTATGAGTTACCCCCTGTTCCGGAGTAAGATTGACAATACCGGGTCCCCCGCGATATTCAACTGTAACAGTTTCAACATCCTCCACACCCGCAGAGTTCAGTGCTTTAACACTTATGGTATTATATCCGGGTTTCATGGTCAGGGTTTTGGAGAAGCTCCCTGAAGAATTGAAGGAAACAACTGTCCCATTTACTGTGAGCCCGCCGGACTTAGTATTGACCACTTTCCCGGAGACCGTCAGGCTGTTTGTATAGAAAACATCGCCATTATCAGGTTCCTCAAGGGTAATTACCGGATTGGTCTCACAATAGACGTTGAAGTTATGTGTAGTGACAACCCCACCTGCAGAAGCTGCAGCTATGGTGATAATATTTGACTGGTTTGCGATAAGGGTTACAGCCCGGGAAAAAGTCCCGTCTGCGGCTATGGAGGTACTGTTTCCGTTAACTGTAAGGGAAGCCGCATCGCGGACCGTCCCCTTTACTGTTATAGATGTTGTATAAACTGTGCTGTTGTCTTCCGGTGAGACGTCATAGACCTGGGGACCCGCTTCACCGTAATATATGGTAATATCCCTGGTTTCCCTTGCCCCGCCCCCCTCCGCGGTAATGGCAATCCGGTTAGCTCCACTTATCAGGTTCAGAGTTGCTGAAAAGACTCCTGCTGCAAAACTCTCATTGACAGCATCCCCGTTAAGAGTAACAGCCACTGAATCTGCATTGGGAGCAACTCCTGCAAGGCTGACCGAACCTGTAGTTGTGGTAATATAATCATTAACATCAATCCCATTTACTGTGACATCAGAAATAAGAGATGACTTGGTATAGGTGAGATGCAGGGTTTCGGTGATTGTGAGCCCGGAGTTGCCGGCAGTGAACACAATCACATTATCACCAGGGACAAGGGTCACATCTGCAGTGAAACCCCCGCTCCCATTAGGGACGTACGGTATGTCAGTGACCCAATTTAACTTAACGTCAAGGGAATCGGCATCAGTCAGGGTCCCGCTAATACTTTGGCTTGCCGCATAAACCTGTTCATTGTCATCGTGACTGGAAATATGTATTACAGGCCTGACAGCATCAGGATCATAATGTACGGAAAGATATGTATTTGAGGTATATCCTGAAGAACTGGTGGCAGAAATCCTGATGGAATTAGTACCCTCTGACAGGTTGCGGACAGTATACGAAAAAAAACCGCTGCTTCCAAAGGAAACACTAACGCCATTTATCCTCAGGATTGTTGCATTTGTCACATATCCCGTTACAGCTATTGAGTTTGTGGTGACAACAGCATCATCGACCGGCGTGGACACCGTTATGGTGGGTCTGGTTGCCGCAAACACAGCCGGTCCCGGTAACACAAGACTGAAAAGCATGATGGTAAGCAGCATTTTGGCTATAAATCTGTTCCCTTTTTTCAATGAAGGCCCCCCCTGAATATTAGTCCTATATTTTCCCATATTTCGACAAAAATCCGTAAAATCCTTTGCGAGAGTGGAAAATAAATGTTGGCTTCCGGAAATGACTGTGAAAAGAATATGGTAAGGTGCTGTACCGATTTTCCGCACTGCCGCCAGTGAGTCTAGCTGCCACCCACCGGCAATAAGGCAGCGTCCCCGAACTCGATGGCTCATTGGGCTTTTCTTGCTGGATCTTGTACAGCACCTCACCATATGCTACAGTCATTTCCTAAGCCAACAGTTAAAAGAATCCTATATTTGTGTGGAATTAATAAGGAGAGTGGCAGTTCATATCAAAATGAACTGCCACTCTCAGGCTGTCGACAAAGTCAAAAATTTTGAACTACATAAATGTTGTAAGACAGAGGCAGATGTGTTCCGGATGGCGGGTCTGTCGTCCGTCCGGCCCGCGACCCGCAAAGCGGGAGCGGATGCCGGCGGAGATGTAGCCCGCCGTAGGAATTCATCTGCCTCTGTCAATATTACAGTTTAATACTCAAATTATGTGGGGTTTGTCAATAAGCAGAAAGTGGCAGTTCATATCAAAATGAACTGCCACTCTCTTAATTATCATACAAAATATTCCACTGCTGCCTGGGGGATGCTTTGGTCCACCATGTCCTGTAAGAAGGTTTTTATTTCTGCCATTTTCTCCGGGGGATACACATATTTACCATAACCGAACTGGCCGTACTTGAATTTGCGGTTCTCTTCCACCATTGGCAGAGTCGTCTCCGGGAAGATATCCAGGATGTTATTTTTGGCCCTCTGGGTAAAGCGATGGGTTATCAGCTCAATGGTGAGCTGTTCCCCGGAACCAAAGCGTTTCCTCAGCTCGGAAAACACAGCCCGGTATTCCTCCTGCCAGCCTTCATACTCAATTATCGGAGCCACAATAAACCCTGTCGGGTAGCCCGCCTGATATACCTTCCGGGCAGCTTCAAGGCGTTGGAGCAGCCTTGGAGTTCTCTGCTCATACCGGTCAATAACCGTAGGGGCATTTAGGCTGAATCGAAATCTGGTATGGCCTTTGTGTTCCAGCTTCAACAGGCTGTCCACATTGGTGAATTTGGTCACAAACCTGAACCTGCCCATTTCCTGGATACCGAAATAGTTAATAGCTTTCGCCAAGGCCCCGGTATAAGGTTCAACAGGAAGGGGGTCCGAGGTGGCCGCACCCTCAAAAATTGTAATCTCCGGCTCTCTGGAAGTAATATACTCTTTGGCCTTGTCCAATATCTGATCAATATTAACATAGACCCTGATATAGGGTTTTTTGCCAAGTGTCGTGTTCAGGTAACAATATTGGCACATCCCTGGGCAGCTAGTCGCCAAAGGCAGCTGAAAGTGTGCCGAGGGCTTGCAGGTCTGAAACTCAAGAGTCTTCCTGACTCCCACAACCATAGTATTCTTGCCCTCCTGATATGCTTCCCGGGGCGTTTTTCCGGGTATCCCGGTTATTCTGTTGTGAGACCCGGCCAGTTTTATCTCCACCCCCATCTCTTCCAGAGCCTGGTGTATTTCTTTTCCCAGCTGATACTCCAGAGCCTCTCTCTCGAAATATGCCCTCCGGGGTATAAAAGAAAATTCTCCTTTATTCACGAGAATTTTTGACTCCATCTTCAATATCATCATTGCTGTCTTTATCTGCAATCAAAAATTCTTCATCAGCGGGACTTCCCTCAACACTGGCAAAAACTGCCGACCCCAGTTCAGTGGGTACAAATTCCGGAGGAACCTGCAGCTTATAGTCAAGCTTCTCTTCTGTTTCCACTGTCCGGTCTTGCTTTACCCCTGCTGCATCTTTCCTTTGTGCTGCGGTATCTTTTTGGGCCTTTTTGTGGGTTACCATAAACCTGCCTCCTAAAAAAGATTACTCGATTTTCTTATATGTGCAGGGATAGTATGCCCGTTATTTCTTTTTGTTATGGGATTCCCATTCAAAATCTACCATACTAAATTCAAATGGGTTCTTTTCCAGCAATTCTTTTTCCAGAGCAGTAAGTTCCTTTTCCGGCATTACTGCCGGACCGCTGCGCTCTAGCCACCAATCATGGCTGCCGCCATAGATTAAAATGGCGCCCATAGCAACTTTAGGAATTAGAAAACCTACCAGGAACCCCAGGGCAAATTCATATCCTCCCCTGGGTATAGTAAAGAACATAACCATGATGATGAGCCAAAATCTCAGATAATAATAAACAAATGCCACCACTTTTGCCCGTATAGGGGACTTAAATCTTTGATAAATCCAAGGAACGAGGCTCAGGGCCTTATAATTCAGAACCATTAGGAAGCAGCTAATAAATATTCCCACCGTAAGAGCTTTGTGCCCCAGCAGGAATGTTACCACACATACTGCTGCAGAGATGACCGCACTCCATTTAGCGATTCTTCTCTGCTCCTTTGCCGAAGTAATATCAAGTTTTCCCATTGCCTATTCCTCCCATTTCTCACAAGGCACCTCGTGCCTTGTAAACAACACAGGCAACATCCTCCTATTCGGTTGTCCGCCTTACTTCGTCCTACCACCCCCTAAAATGAGCAAACCTCTGAAGCCATAAAATGGCCCAGAGGCTGTCAAGCAGGTTCTCCTGGTATCGGGACAGTAATATAAATAACAGTCCCTTCACCCGGAGCTGTTTCCAGGACAATTTCTGCATTGATTAGCTGTGCCCTCTCAAACATCCCTGCCAACCCAAGTTTACGGTTGCTGAGAAGGATTGACTTCACCTCTGGAAAACCGCTAATCCCAATACCGTTGTCCCTGACCATAAATCTTGCTGTATCCCTGCCAAATTCAATACTTATGTCTACACGGGAAGCCTCTGAGTGGCGGGCAACATTGTTGAGGGCTTCCTGAATAATCCGGAAAATACTGACCTCCACTTCAGGCTGGAAACGATGAAGTGGACCCTTTATCTCCAGACTTGTCCTGATTCCGTAATTTTTCCGAAGTTCTTCGGCAAGGTAATCCAGTGAGGGGAGCAGTCCAAGGTGATCAAGAATGGAAGGCCGCAGGTTTGAGCTCAAATGACGAACCTCCCTGATAACACTCTTCAACTGTTCCGTAAGCTGCAGAAGGAACCTGGTATATGGCATAGTACTCAAATTCTGATTTTTTGCCATAAAATTTTCTGATTGGTGGAGTATGGCAATCAATGACTGAACAGTGCTGTCGTGAAGTTCCCTGGCTATACGAAGTCTTTCTTCCTCCTGGGCCAGGGTAACCTGTTTTACATACAGACGCAGGTTATTTTCATTGTTCTGCACATTATAGATGTCCGGCTCCACGGGCAACACATCTCCTTTCCCATAGAACAGCGAACTTCAGTTAATCCAGCCTTTATTCCCCGCCATCAAGTTGTTCAATTTTAATTATGCCCTGTCTCAAAGCAGTCAAAATTGCTTCTGTTCGAGAGTTAACCCCTATTTTAGAAAAAACGTTGCGCAAGTGGGTTTCTACCGTACGCACACTGAGAAAAAGCCTCCCAGCTATTTCCCTGTTCCTCATGCCCATGGAGGCAAGCCTAAGAACCTCTTTTTCCCTAGAGGTCAACTGCTCCGTACTCTCTGCAGCCTTAACGCAGCGCATATGCTGCATGACCTTGCCTGCTACAACCGGGTGCAGAACAGGTTCGCCGCGTACGACCGCACTAATCGCACGAACCAGCTCCTGTCCACTGATATCTTTGAGCAAATACCCCGATGCCCCCGATTCCAGGATAGGAAAAATGTATTGTTCATAGTCATATGCAGTTAATATCAATACAGCCGTTTCCGGGCTCAATTCCTTTATCTTTCTGGTGGCCTCGATTCCATTAAGTTTCGGCATATCAATATCTATAACCAACACCCGCGGTTTGAGGGCTGTAGCCAGCTTAACGGCGCTTTCACCATCACCGGCCTCACCAACAACCTGAAACATTTCTTCATCTTCCAGGAGTTTACGTATACTCTCCCTTACTACCACGTGGTCATCGGCTAACATGATGGAAACTCTTTGCAAGGAATTTTTTTTCAAGGAATTTTTCCTCCTACACACCTAAGGAGTTTGTTACTAATTTCACAATCAATTTTAAAAAATATATCAGAGGGGCCAGTAGTAAGTTTGAATTTTTTGAATTTTCTATATTGTTCCTCTTACTTATATTTTACTACCAATTGTTTCTGCTGTCAAACGGAACTAATGTCCCCTCCAGAGGTACGCAGGCGCTTTTAAACCTATTTGCTAAATGATAAGTAAGCTGCACCATTAAGATTTAAAAAAACCGGGAGCATGGAGAATGGGAGGAAAACCCGCTCCCGGTAAAAGATTTAGTTTTGTCTTCTTTTAAGCAGTTGTCTAAGTACTTCTCCCTGTATTCCTGCCCCGCTGTTATATTCCAGCTGACAGCCCATTGCAAAAGCAAGTTCACTCATTATCTGCCTGTTATCTTTACCTGCCGGGGGTAACAATGCCTGAGCCAGGTGCTGCATTCTTCCTTCACAGTTTGTATAACTGCCTTCTGTCTCAGCAAAGGTAGCCCCCGGGAGAATTACTTCAGCAGCCATATTGTCCTGTAAAAAGGGCGTTATGACAATGGTTTTTATACCTTGGTGCATCAGCCTGCTGTCAATTCCCAGACCGTCACTGACAATTAACAGCCCTCTGACAGCTCCGGATTTGATGCCGTCAATAAGTGACGTATAATCAGAAGCGCCTGTCCTGACACCCATTTCCAGTTGTCCCCTGATATTCCCATATGGATACAGGGTGATCATTCCCCTTCCGGAACCGGTCAGATTACCTGTAATCAAGGTAAAGAGACTAACCATGTCAAGTTCATCAGGTCCAATCACATATCCGTCCACAACCACTACCGGGTTATGAGCCCTCAGGTAAAACTGCAGGAATTTAACAATTTTTTCGGGTTTGGTCCTGACTGATTTGATAATTTCATAGAAGTCTCCCGGAATTCGTTCCTTCAGAGTGTCAATCAGAATCGAATTATTTTCCCTTACAGCAGGGTCAATCAGGTTATACCGGAACACGTAACTCAGAAATGCTTCGAAAAGGCTGAGGAAATTCCGGTATCTGACTTTAAGGCTTAAAGCAGCAATCGACTGCAGGCTGGTAGCTCCGGGACTGATTATCAGCACTTTACTTCCTTTAGCTGCGGCTTTTCTGATCTTGTGGGCCACAATAGGATAATCATCCGAAATCTCCCCGCCGACAACCAGAATCAGGTCACTGTCCATCAGGTCTGCGAACGACGGCCCGAGTCCTTTTCTCCCAGTTTCGGAAAGCAGGCTGTTTGTGGTTACAGGTGCGGTTCCAAAGATGTTGCTGGCCCCCAGCGCCATCCGGCCCAGCTTGTATGCCGTATAGGTCTCCTCATTGGTGAGCCCTGGCGCTGCAGCAATAGCAACACTATCCAGCCCGGCAGTGTCCCTTACCTCCCTTAGGATATTCCCGGCAGTCTGAATGGCCTCATCCCAGCCAGTCTCCTCAAACCTGCCATTCTTTCTCACCAGGGGTTTAACCAGTCTTTCAGGATTATGAACAAAATCATATCCAAAAGCCCCCCTGGCACAAAGGTCTCCTCCGTTGACCGTGGCGCTGTCTACCGGAGATGTGACGGCTACTATCCGACCTCCTGCAATCTCAAGCTCCAATTTGCAGCCAACATTGCAGTACGGGCAGACAGATTCCACTTTTTTCGTCAGCCAGGGTCCGGGTTTAGCCAGAATGCTTTGCTGGGTAAGCGCTCCGGTAGGACATATGGCCACACACTGACCGCAAGATTTACATAAGGTTTCAGCCAGCGGAGACTTAAGGGATGGCAGAACCACCGTATGTGAACCTCTGTTAACAAATCCCAGCGCCCCGACTCCCTGAAACTCCTGACAGACGCGGACACAATTGCCGCACAGGATACACTTATTGGGATCCCTGATAATATGCGGATGATCATTAAGAATCGGATATTTGGGTTTTCCGACTCCCAGTCTTTTAGTGGTTACCTCAAGTTTTGTAGCATAGTTACGAACCCTGCAATCAAACACATCCAGACAACCGCAGGACAGGCACCGTTCTACTTCCTTTGCGGCCATTTCCTTGGTGAACCCCGTCTCAAATTCCTGGAAGTTATCTTTTCTTACTTCAGGAGCTACAGTAGGCATAGCTGTCCTGGGGATTCGTTCTCTGTCGGCAAATTCTTCAGGGTCAATTTCCTCCAGGGTACCCCGGCTGCAGTTAAAGGATTTTTGGGGTGCCACCACAGCTTCTCCCCTGAGGTAAAGATCTATTGACAGCGCCGCCTTGCGACCGGCAGCCACTGCCGCAACAGCTGTCGCCGGGCCGGTGACACAGTCGCCACCTGAGAACAGCCACTCAGCCTGGCACTGATAAGTTTCTGAATCTGCTTCAATATCTCCCCAACGGTTCAAAACAATTTCAGGGCTTCCTAAAAGTGCTGACTGTTCCAGCTTTTGCCCGGTGGCGGTAATTACTGTATCAACAGGAATCTCAAACTCGGAGCCTTCAACAGGTACGGGCCGCCTCCTTCCGGAGGAGTCCGGTTCTCCCAGCTGCATCTTTACACACCTAATAGAACTAACCTGACCCCCTTCACCGATAAACGCAACCGGAGCTGTCAGCAGTTCAAGCTTAACGCCTTCCTCTTCAGCCTGCGTTATTTCATGGGGATTTGCCGGCATTTCATCTCTGGACCGGCGATAGACAACGGTTACTTCAGGAACTCCGAGCCTGACCGCAGTCCGGGCAGCATCCATGGCGGTATTGCCGCCTCCTATGACCACAACCCTGCTGCCAACAGGAAGGGCATCCTTGAGAGCCATCCTGCCCAGGAAGCTTATTCCCGAATATACTCCGCCAAGGTCTTCTCCTTCAAGTCTCAGGCTCTGGTTAGCCCAGGACCCGAGACCAATGAATATGGCGTCAAATCCCATTTGTTTTAACTGTCTGAGGGTAAAATCACGCCCCAGCGCCTTGTTGCAGACAACTGCCTGGCACAGTTCGGTAATCACCCTGATTTCCTCATCAAGCACAGCTTTTGGCAGACGGTACTCAGGAATACCATATCTCATCATTCCGCCCAGTTCCGGAGCAGCCTCAAAAATTGTGACCCGATGGCCTTCGAGTGCAAGGTAGTAGGCTGCGGTCAGTCCTGCCGGTCCACCGCCCACTACAGCCACCTGTTTGCCTGTATCAGGCTTGGCAGGCGGAATATTTACTTTCCCCTCCTGTAACTCTGAATCTCCGGCAAATCTTTTTAAGAAGCAGATTGAAACCGGTCCCTCAATGAGATTGCGGCGGCATTCCTGTTCACAGAAACGCGGGCAAACCCTGCCAATGGAAGCGGGGAAGGGCATCTTTTCCCTTATCAGCGCCGCTGCTTCTGCTGTTCTGCTATTAGCGATATGGGCCACAAAACCCTGAATATCAATTTCTGCCGGGCAGGCTAGCTGACATGGCGCAATACAATCCCCGGTATGTTCTGTCAGCAGAAGTTCCAAACCCAGGCGGCGCAGGCCCAGAATATGATCTGTCGCGGTCCGGACTACCATTCCCTCCTGAACCTTGGCTCCACACGCCTGGACAGGCCCGCGTCCCCCTTCAACCTCTACCAGGCACTGGCGGCAGGCCCCAAATGGTTCCAGCCTGGAGTCATGGCAGAGGGACGGAATTTCGATACCGTTACACCTGGCGGTCTCCAGAAGATTGCTCCCCTCCTCAGCCACTATTTCCTTGCCGTCTATAGTAATTTTAACTTTAGCCATTGCTTGCCGCCCCCCTTTCTTCTCCTGAATTTACGGTTATGGCATCAAACTTGCAGACATTGATACATAAGCCGCAGCGGATACACTTTTCCCGGTCAATAGTAAAGGGTTTTTTCTTTTCACCCGAAATAGCGCCTGTAGGGCATTCCTTGCTGCATCTCCCGCAGCCTTTGCAGTTTTCGGCATTTACGTCATAACTAATAAAGGCCTTGCACTTTTTGGCCGGGCAGGTATTATGCGAAATGTGAGCCTCATATTCTTCCCGGTAATATTTGATGGTTGTAAGCACGGGATTTGGCGCCGACTGTCCCAGCCCGCACAGAGAACCGGCAATAACCTTCTGCCCCAGTTCTTCAAGAAGTTCAATATCGCCTTCCCTGCCCTCGCCTTCTGAAATCCGCTTAAGTATCCCCAACATCTGCCGGGTTCCAATCCTGCAGAAGGTGCACTTGCCGCAGGACTCCTCCTGGGTGAAATTCAGAAAGAATTTGGCTACATCAACCATACAGGCAGATTCATCCATTATCAGCATGCCGCCGGAACCCATGATAGCCCCGATTTTTTTCAATGACTCGTAATCTACCGGCGTGTCAGCTAAAGCAGCCGGAATACATCCTCCTGACGGCCCACCGGTCTGGACTGCTTTAAATTTACGTCCCGAAGCCAGCCCACCCCCGATATCAAAAACAATTTCCTTAATAGTGATTCCCATGGGAACCTCGATAAGCCCACCCCTGGCAATACTTCCTGCCAGTGCGAAAACCTTGGTTCCTTTACTGGTCTCTGTTCCGTAACGGTTAAAGGCATTTGCGCCGTTAAGCATTATCCAAGGGACATTGGCATAAGTCTCGACATTATTTATGGATGTAGGTTTATTCCAGAGTCCCGCCTCAACCGGATAAGGGGGCCGGATCCGGGGCATACCGCGTTTACCCTCAATAGACATTATCAATGCTGTCTCTTCCCCACAGACAAATGCTCCTGCGCCTTCCCTGATCCCAAGCCGGAAACTGAAGCCGCTTCCCAAGATGTTATCTCCCAGGAACCCTTTTTCTTCAGCCTGGGCAATAGCCTTTTTAAGTCTGTTTATTGCCAGGGGATATTCGGCCCTGATATATACATATCCGTTGTTTGCCCCAATGGCATAACCTGCAGTGAGCATCCCTTCAAGAACACTGTGGGGATTACTTTCCAGGACACTGCGGTCCATAAAGGCCCCGGGGTCACCCTCATCGGCATTGCAAATAACATACTTGTCCTTGCCTGGCGACCTTCTGGCGAAGCGCCATTTGGCTGCAGTCGGGAACCCTCCGCCGCCTCGACCCCTCAGGCCTGACCGGTCAATTTCATCAATGACCTGCTCAGGGGTCATGGACAAGACAGCCTTCTCAATTGCTTTGTAGCCGTCTACAGTCAAATAACTTTCTATGCTCTCAGGGTTAATTACCCCACAGTGTTTCAACAAAATCCGTTCCTGCTTATCAATGAAGTCAGAATCAGGAGTCACAATTCCATCGCCATAAACCAGCCATTCATTAACGGGACTGCCTTTCAGGATATGTTCCTCTACGATCCGGGCAACATTTTCCGGCAGCAGTTTGCCGTAAATAAACCGTTTACCGTCTTCGCCGCGAACCTCTACCAGGGGTTCGTTATAACACATACCCATACAACCGCTGAAATCAAGCTGCACATCTGTCCCATCCAGCTCTTTCTGGAAAGCATCGTAGACTTTCTGAGCTCCGGCTGCGATGCCGCAGCTAGCCAGGCCTACCGTTACCTTAATCAACCTAGCTCACCTCCCCGGACATCCCATTGGCATCAGCAGATGCTCCGCCACAACTGCAACAGCCGCGCCGTTCCTGAATCATATGGCGTGATGCCTCCGGAGTCATCCTGACCAAGGTCTCTTCATTAACTGTCATTACAGGACCGAGGCTGCAGCAGCCGAGACAGGCCACCTTTTCTACGGTGAATTTGCCATCAGGGCTTGTATGTCCAGTCTTAGCTCCTGTTTCCATTTCCACAGCTTCCGAAATCCTTTCGGCCCCGGCCAGATGGCATGCCGTCCCATGACATACCTGAATGAGATTTTCCCCGATAGGTTCCATTCTGAACTGGGCATAAAAAGTCACAATACTGTAAAGCACACTTGTTGGCACACCCGTCAGCTGAGATATGCGTTCCAGCATAGCCGGAGAGACATAGCCGAAAGCTGCCTGGGTCTTTTGCAGGATTACAATAGCTGATCCCATGTCCAAATTGCTTTTGCCAACAATATTATCTATGATCTCAAAAGGGTCTGTACTGTTGTCCGTTTTCGATAACACACTGTTTTCGCCCATGGTATCAAACCCCTTGATGCTGAAGTGCCGAAAGAAGTTCTTTTTTTGATGCCCGGTGGCGCTCAAAGAGGCTGACTATCCTCAGGGTTTGAAGTTCCTTAACCCAGGGCTGATCACCAATTTTTTTAGCCACTGCTTCAACCGTAATCGGAGCTTCAATCATAAGTACCATGTCCCAATTGCCAATCACAGGGTCAACAAAATCAATCTCCAGCATTTCCTCAAGTTCCCGCAGAATCTTCACAAAGTCCTGCTGATTCACCTCATCCACCACGTTGACTAACAGATAAGCCCTTGTTCCCATACTCGTTTCTCCCCCTTCTTCTATTGAATCCGGCTTCTTTTGACCGAACCCTGATTTAATTAAACCATATTGGGTGACATCTTACATCGGGGGAGATGCCGATTTCATCTACGTGAAAACCACAGTAAATAAGTAAGGGCTGTCTCAAATTGAGACAGCCTCAAACTGCTGATTATCCGTAATACTGACTACACGTGTTGCTAATTATTTACAGACCTGTTTTCGCTATAATTTCCTTTACAGCCACGACAGCTTTGGAGTTCTCCGGCAGCTCGTACAGCGCCTTACTCTTCAAGTCATATTCGGCGACCTCCGGGTCGTAGGGAATAGTCCCCACCAGTTGGAGACCTGTTGCTTCGATTTCCCCCATAAGTTCATCAATGCCGGTTTCCATAACTTTTGTCACAACAAGATAGATATTGTGAACCTTTGTATGCAGTGTATCGACAATCTGCTTTACTCTGCCGGCAGATCGGATGCTGCGCGCCGAAGCGTCGCTGATAATAAAAAAGTAATCAATATCCTGAACTGTCTGGCGGCTCAAATGCTCCAGTCCCGCCTCATTATCAGTGACAACATAGTCATAGTTGCCCCTCAGGTTATCAAGGTGCCGGCGCAGCAGGTCATTTGGATAACAATAACAACCCTGGCCGGTAGGAACGCCCAGCACCAGCAGGTCAACATACTTGGTTTCTATCATAGACTGGCTGAGCTTCCACTCAATAAATGCTTCCTTAGTCATCCCTGTAGGCACTTCACCGGCCTTAACAGAGTCAACCGCTTCAGCAATTGTAGTATCAACATCCAATCCCAGCGCCTCGTTAAGATTAGCATTGGGATCAGCATCTACGGCAAGAATGGCGGCTTTCTTCATATTCACCAGTTCCCGCAATACCAGAGCAGTGAAAGTTGTCTTACCGGTACCGCCTTTTCCTGCAACTGCAATCATTTTTGAACCCATTCTCATGCACCTCCGGACATAATTTGCAATTTTTCTGAATTTTCTTATTGCAACAGTTATTTCTATGATATACCAAAATCCTATTTAAGGTCAAGTCCAAAACCTATTTAAGGTCAAGCCCCAGAGCCCACTCCTTTAAAACACTGCGGTTGTTGCGTCCTTCCCTATCTTTGGGAATAAAGCTGCGGGGCTCGATTTCCCTTGGAGCAGCGTGTGATGCCAACCCATGCTTAACAAAGGTTCTGATGTCATCAGCCAGTTCCTGAGTCCAATCATAAGACTCATCAAGCCTTATGTATGCCTTTACAATTTCACCCCTGAGCGGGTCCGGTTTCCCGACAACACCGGCATCAGAAACCGCCGGGTGCTGCAGGAGCCTGTTTTCCACTTCATTTGGTCCCACTCTTTCACCGGAAGTATTAATAACACCATCAATGCGGCCCTGAAAGAAGAAATACCCGTCACTGTCATAATAGGCCGCATCCCCCGTGATAAACCACGGATAATGTCTGAAATAATTGTAATATTGCTCATGATTATTCCAGACACCCGAAAACATCGCCGGCCAGCCGGCTTCAATGGCAAGGTTTCCTATGTGATTTGCCGGCAGTTCATTTCCTTCATCATCTATGACTGCAGCCTTTACTCCGGGAACAGGCTTCCCTATTGAGCCGACCCTAATGGGCAGGCAGCGGTAATTACAGATAAGGTTCATCCCTGTTTCGCTCATCCACCAGGTATCGTAAATGACCTGGCCCAGTTCCCGCAGGCTCCAATCAAGCACTTCTGCGGTTAAAGGCTCACCAACACTCAGGATATGGCGCAGATAGAGGGGATATTTTGCCTGCAGCCCGGAACCGCACCTGATCATCATCCTGAAGGCCGTAGGAGCGCTGTACCATACTGTTACCCGGTACTTGCTGAGTGTTCTGAACCAATCTTCAGCATCAAACCGCCCGCCTCTTACAACCACAGAAACCCCATGCATCCATGGCGCCAAAAACCCATAGCTAATTCCGGTGATCCAGCCAGGATCCGCTGTGCACCAGTAGATATCATCTTTACAAAGGTCATGAACCCATTTAGCAGTAATATATATCCCCACCGCACCCCTGTGGGCATGCAGTATCCCCTTAGGCTTTCCTTCCGCCCCTGAGGCATAAAGAAGCAGATAGGGATCTTCCGGCGCTACCTGGGTAATCTCATACTCTCTTGAGGCCTCTGCCATTTCGTTGTGCCACTGAATATCCTTCTTTTTTAGCGTTCCACAGCCACCAACGACAAATATATGTTTCAGGTCAGGTAATTTATTGGTTGGAATTCTGTTCCTGAGTTCCGGAGTGGTAATGACGGCTTTTGCTCCACTGTCTTTAAGCCTGTCAAATACCGCATCTTCCATAAAAGCTTCAAAGAGCGGGACCACTATAGCTCCTCTTTTTACGGTTCCCATAAAACTCATATATAATTCCGGGCATCTGGACATAAAAATTCCCACCCGATCGCTCTTACCAATTCCGTATTTTTTGAGCACATTGGCAAATTTGTTGGAATAAGCCGCCATCTGGGCAAAAGTATAAATTTCTTCCCTGTCACCCGACTCAAAAAACAGTGCAGTTTTGTCCCTGAGCCTTTCATCCGCAGCCTGGTAATCCACAGCCTGATATGCTATGTTGACCGGACCCGGGCGCTCCCGGTACAATTCTGATGCTGCTCCCTGAAAGCTGAAGGTCCTGCAGGCCTCATCATAATCCCGGAGACTTTTGCGGTCAGGAATAGTGTTAATTACTCCCCCCATAATTGTCACCCTCCCTCATGATAACACAATATTCTGAACATTTTACTTTAATCCCGCGCCCCCAAACGCAAGCTTAAAATGTCCAATAATATAGACATATTCTGCCTGCAATCAATCGATTCCTTCAAACAAGAATATTTCCTTAACAATTTTTTTGATAATAGTACGCTATCCGAATAGATTTCTGAGGTACAGGTCGATAATTACTATAATAATCCCGACTGCCCCAATTATCAGCATATAATTAACCCTGCCCCTTAAAATGAGAGATAATCCGCCCAACAGCCCGGCAGCCATTATCGCATCAATGACCAGCCTTACTTTGGCAGGGGTAATATTTTTTTCTCTCATTTTCTGACTCTCTTCACCCTGACTCTCATTGACCTGACCCTCCGTCAGTTCGTTGTACGTTCCGGGAGCGCTGTTATAATTATTAGAGCCTGATCTGGGAGAAGTTCTAAACTCACGGATAAGATACGCAAAGCCTATTATAAAAATGATAATTCCTACTACAGCCAATAAAATTACGATATCTTCTTTGTTTTGTTTCATTCCCTGTCAACTCCTTTCAAGAGCTCTGTAAAACAACATTTACAGTTCATGAGGTTTGAAACAAATACCATAGCGCGGCTTACAGCCGCAACCAAAGTAGTTAGGAGTCAGAATTCAGAATGCTCTTAGAATATGCTTCCAGCAATTTGCTTATCTCTAAACGTTAAGCCATATATTTCATACTGCTAAACAGGCAATTTTTTAAGACGATTAACTATGTTCTTATTCTGACTCCCATAAAAAACAGACCTAGGCCCTTGTAGTATTACACAAGGGCCTAGGTCCCCTATTTTAAAATGTTTTCTATTTCTCGGCCGCTTCTTTTTCTGCCTTGGCCTTTTCCACTATCTTATCAGCCAGCATCGCGGGAACTTCCTCGTAATGGGAGAATTCCATTGAAAATGAACCCCGGCCCTGGGTCATTGACTTCAGGTCAATAGCATAACGGTACATCTCAGACATGGGAACCTGGGCCTTAACCGTTGTCAGCTTCTCACCAGGCTCCATCCCCTGAATCCGGCCGCGCTTGGTGTTGAAGTCACTGATAATGTCACCGGTATAGTTTTCCGGGACTCTGACCTCAACATCGGCAATCGGTTCCAACAGCGTGGGTTTAGCCTGTTGCGCGCCTTTTTTAAATGCCTGGGCGCCGGCAATCTTGAAGGCCATTTCCGAGGAGTCGACATTATGGTATGATCCGTCATAAACCACGACTTTAACATTAGTAACGGGATAGCCGGCAAGAACGCCGTCTGCCATAGCTTCCCTGACACCTTTTTCAACCGCCGGTATGTACTGCCTGGGAACAGAACCACCAAATATCTCTTCACCAAACTCAAAAGTACCCTCGGCAAGTGGTTCAATTCTCAACCAGCAGTGACCATACTGACCATGACCGCCGGTCTGTTTCTTGTGCTTGCCTTCTACCTTGACAGTACCCCGGATGGTCTCCCGGTAAGGCACCCTGACATCCTTTGTAACTATATCAACACCAAACTTCCGCTTAATTTTATCCAGGGTAATATCCAGGTGCATCTCACCCATACCTGTAAGCAGGGTCTGGTGTGTTTCCACGTTTTTCTCCACTCTGAGAGCAGGGTCTTCTTCCAAGGTTCTGCTGATAGCATTTCCCAGCTTATCCTCATCACCTTTGGACTTGGGCTCAATAGCCACTGTAAATGTTGGCACCGGGAATATTACAGGGTCCAGTTTAGCCGGCTTTTCCTTGACACCCAGGCTGTCATTTGTATTGGTATCCTGCAGCTTAACCAGGACCGCGATATCACCACACGGCACCTGGGTGGTATTTTCCTGGTGCTTGCCCCGTACATAAAGTACCTGACCAATCTTTTCAGCTTTTTCTTTGGTCGCATTGTACAGAGGAACATCTGCCTTCAAGCTGCCCGAAAATACGCGGATGAAGTTCATCTTACCCACAAACGGGTCAACCAGAGTCTTAAACACAAGGGCCGACAAAGGATCAGAGGATTTATCCTCCGGAGCTGCATAGTACTCTGCCATGAAATCCATTAACTGCTTCACACCAACGTTTTTAGTTGCCGAGCCGCAAAGTACCGGTGTAACTTTGCCTTCTTTGATTCCTGCCTTGAGGCCATTCATTATTTCTGTTTCAGATAATTCGTCACCATTGAGGTATTTCTCCAAGGCCTCATCATCCATCTCAGCAGAGCTTTCCACAAGCTTTTCCCGGTAAATCTCCAGAGCAGCTGCCAAATCGTCAGGAACCGGAATCTCGCTTACCTCGCCCTTATCTTTGTACGCATAAGCCTTCTGGGCAATCACATCAACATACCCACTGAAAGTCTCCGCTGCCCCTATGGGAATTTGAACCGGAATAAAGCTGCCCGGCAGCTGCTGTTCGATCTCTCCCAATACCTTTTCAAAATTGGCATTTTCACGATCCATCTTGTTGATGAAAACTACCCTGGGAAGCCCGGACTCACTTGCCATATCCCAGATAAGTTCGGTCTGAACCTCAACGCCTGCAACCGCACAAACCATAAACAGGGTATTATCAACTACCCTGAGGACACCTTGTACGTCACCGATAAAATCGGAAAAACCGGGTGAATCCAGCAAATTAAGTTTGGCATCGTTCCACTCGCAGGGAACCAGTGTGGTGTGAATGGTAACCTGTTTCTTGATTTCTTCCGGGTGATAGTCTGAAGTTGTTGTCCCATCTTCTACTCTGCCTAATCTGTTTATGGCTCCAGTGTTGAATAGCATCGATTCCACCAGCGAAGTCTTACCTGCGCCACCGTGGGCAAAAATCCCGATGTTTCTCAGTTGACTCGTCTGATAGCTTTTCAATATCTACGCCCCCCGATTAGTTAGTAGTACTAAAAAAAGCTTTTGACAGGCCTTTGCAGCCTGCCTTTGACACAACCCTGCTGCCTTGCAAAAATACCTTTATTTAATTGTAACAAAAGTTTCTATCAAAACTTTAAGGAAACTTTTGTTGATATCCGGAAATTATACTTTGAGGCTATCCACAATTTTACCTCAAAGTATAATTTCCTAAATATTAAGATAAGATATTCTACAAAAACTATTTAAATTCCTTCGCCAACATCTAACTAATCTGTCGAAATTTTCGGTTTTCCTTTGTTTTCATAATTTGACCATAATCTTGAAACTATATGCATGCCTGCAGGCATTTCGTATTTTTGAAGCTGTTTTCCGTATATCAGCCATAATATCAGGAAAAAATAAACATTGATTGTTAGTATGATCTTTTAAGCTTCAGAGTTTGCGCGCCAGAATAAAGTTAAGCAAGGGAAGGGGTTTTCAGATGGCAGATGAAGTTATTATGTACACTACTAAAACATGACCGGCATGTCATCAGGTGAAAGAGTATCTTTCACGTAAAGGAGTCGGCTTCAGTGACTATGACGTAGCCACAGATGCCAAAGCCAGGCAGGAAATGTCTGAAAAGACAGGAAGTATGGCCGTTCCGACACTGGTCATCAACGGCGAAACCGTAATCGGTTTTGACAGGAATAAAATTGACAAACTGTTACACTAGCAAGGGGCGGGTCCATCAGGCCCGCCTTTTAATTTCATCCCGGGCCAGCCGGTCACACCTGTTATTATACTCATTATCAGAATGGCCCTTTACCTTTACCCACTCCACAGTGTGCTTTCCGGTTAGCTCCACCAGTTGTTTCCAAAGATCCTGGTTTTCCACAGAACCTTTGTTGCTGGTTTTCCACCCATTGCGCTGCCATTTCTCCAGCCAGTTCTGTTTGAAGGTATTCACCAGATAAGCGCTGTCACTATATAAACTAACCCTACAGGGCTCCTTCAGCGCCTCCAGGGCTTTGACTGCAGCAGTCAGCTCCATCCGGTTGTTGGTGGTGTGGGCTTCATATCCCGAAATTTCCTTTTCACTTGAACCAAACATCAGGACTGCCCCCCAGCCGCCGGGTCCGGGGTTGTGGGAGCAGGCCCCGTCAGTATATATGGTTACTTCTTTCATGAAGTTGCTCCTTTAACTCTGTATTTCATGTGGTTATACCATTGACTTTAATATTTATGCACCAAAGATAAAATCCCTGCCAATTTGATAAATTTTCACAGGAGTTAATTACCGCAATTTTATGATACCGTAATTTTAATGACTGGCTCCGGCCACTGAAGCGGGCTCCCTCTGCGGCCTGCCCTTGCTCATACTGTCAATAAGGTGGTCGGCTGTCCGGGCGGCAATGGCCATTACCGTCTCTGTGGGATTTGCCCCTCCAGAGGTGACAAAAACACTGGCATCACAAATGTAGAGATTGGGAATATCATGGCTCTGACAGAACCGGTTGACCACCGACTTCTGTGGGTCAAGGCCCATCCGGCATCCGCCGTGAAGGTGTGCGGTATCGGGGACTACAAAGGCCGGCCGGCCTCCCGCAGCCTCAAGTATCCTATTCGACATGGCCACCCCGTGAGCTATCAATTTATTATCATTGTCACCATAGCTGAAGGTAACCAGCGCTCTTGGCAGGCCATACTCATCCTTTTCATCAGTAAGGGTTACTGTGTTGTCCGGTGATGGCAGCACTTCCCCTACTAAGGTTACCCGGGCATAAAAATTAAAGTCTATCATGATTTCCCTGAGCTGTTTCCCCCAGATACCGGCAGAGGCTGCCAGCGTTTTAGCCATAGCTACCGGGCGGCTGCCATGGGCGTTAAAAGTATATCCCCTGACAAAGCCCCGCTGCGGGTCAGTCTCATAGAATTCCTGGCTGACAGCCAGCACAGGGGTCCCCTTATAAAAGCGGATCTCATCATCAAACCTGGCATAGATGTCATGACCGGTGTGGGGCATAATATATTTGCCCACCAGCCCGCTGCTGTTGGCCAGCCCCTCCGGATGCCGGGGAGTGGCTGAATTGAGCAGCAGCCTGGAGGTTTCTACCACAAATGCAGAAACAATTACCAGCCTGGCTTCCTGGCGGTAGTTCTGCCCGTCATGGACAAATTCGACTCCGGTTACCCGGTCGCCGTTCCTGTCGGTCAGTATCCTGGTCACCATACAGTCTGTCAGAATTTCCGCACCATGGCCTATGGCTTTGGGAATATGATGTATCAGGGCGCTGTACTTGGCATTGGGCATACAGCCCTGATTGCAGAAACCCCTGTTAGTGCACGGGGGCCGCCCGTCAAAAGGGGCGGACAGGATAGCCAGGGGGGCAACGGTGCTCCTGAGCCCCACTGCTTCACAACCCCTCCGGAAAACCTGTGCATTGGCGCTGATAGGCTCCCGCTCCGGATATGGGTAAGGCCCGTGGAAGGCGCCCCAGGGAAACACCCTGGGACCGGAAACCTTTATTTCCTGTTCTATTTTGCTGTAATAGGGCTCCAGGTCCCGGTAAGTGATAGGCCAGTCTTCTCCTACACCGTCAAGGGTTTTGGTCCGGAAGTCGCTTTCATGGAAGCGGTAAAACACTCCGGTGAAGTGTACCGTGCCTCCCCCAACTCCCCGCCCCGAATTATTATGCCCCATACTCAGGGGGTCACTGCCGGAGACAATCCGGGTATCATTCCAGGCCAATTTCTGCATTGCCAGTTCATCACTGGCAAAATCCGTCTGGGGATTCCAGAAGGGCCCGGCTTCAACCACCACAACCTCCAGACCGGCCCGGCTGAGTTCACAGGCCAGTACACTTCCTGCTGCACCCGCCCCGACAATGCAGATATCAACCTCGCTGGAACCATATTTTCGTTTATTCAGATGCTGATACCTGTGACCGCTATAGTGGTCACAGTTGCGTTTTACGTAATCTCTATTTTCCATTTGCTTTGGCCTCCCATGGCTCTACCAGTCCTTCTTCTATCCTTACATAAATCTGCGGATATACCGGCCCCCCGTAGCCTATTTCTGACCAGACATCGGGATGGGAATAGTAAGCAGAGATCATTTCAGATGCAAGCTTATTAAACAGCGCCTTCTGGGGGACCAGTGACCATTGGGGGTTGTAGGCCGCTTTTCCCTGCTGCAGGTCTGCCAGCAATTGAAACTGCTGTTCAACTTCAAGACTTCCAAAATCACAGCCATAGCTCAATCGGGCGGCATGGTCAATGGCCTTAAGCCCCTCCCTGACAAGAACCCTTGCAGGGGGCAGGCCCTTCTTCCGTTCCCCTTCACCTGTCTCCTCTGCAAATTTCCCATCACAATGATGTACAATCCATTCAATAATATCAGCCCTGTTGTCATAAACTATATGTTCTGCAATAATCGAGAGATATCCCCATTCCCGTTCCGACAGGAACCGCCGTTTTGAGAAAGGTCCCAGGCGTTTTCTGACAATTTCTCTGGTATGGGAATCCCACTCATCCATGCGGTCAAGCACATTATAGCCTTGATAATGGCTGTCTACAGTGCTCATATTTTCAGCCTCCATCTGTCACCACCTCCAATACAGGGCGATGAGCCCCAGCAGCGATATGGCTGTTACCATTAATGGCAGAGTAATCGGGGGACCGACCAGAAAGTTGTTCAGGCGATACCCGTCAACCCGTTCACCTACTCCTTCAAAGTGAAGGACAAATCCGCCAACTCCCGCCAAAGCCCCTATAGATAGCAGCACAAGCAGAATTGTCCGCATCGCCGGGACGTTGTAAAAGCCAGCTGCCAGCAGCAAAAGCCCCAATGCCGGGGAAGCTGCTACCGGCACCCACATAGTCCAGTTCCTAAAATTCTGCCTGTAGTGAAAAAGGGTCACCTGTAAACCAATCAGCAGGAAAGCCATTCCGGCAAACAGTATAATCACCCTCTGCCACGGCCAGCCGGTCCAGAACAATAACATCATCCTCCTTTGTGTGTTTACTCTTTAATTTGTGTTTACCCCTTATTATCTCCCTGAGGATAAATATTAATTAAAAGGGGACTACTCCCAAGATTTTTCTGGGACAGTCCCGCTCTCATACATCACATATATAGATACACATCCAATTGGAAAAAGCAATTTTTTCACACCATGGGAAAACCGCTGCCACCTGCCTGTCTATAGCCTTAATGTAATCTCTATAAAAGCTCCCTTCCAGGAGTTCAATGGCCCAAATCACCGGATTCAATGTTCTTGCCAGATCAAAAATTACCACCTTCTGCCCGGCAGCCCGCCGCATTTGTTCCAGAACAAAAAGCCTGTGGCTGTCATTCATATCATGAAGGCAGTAGGCAGATACAACCATGTCAAAAGACCCAGGCTCAAAACAGCTTATCTCGTGAGCTGCCATTTCCCTGAATTCAATTTTATCACCATAGACTTTTCTTGCTTCATTCAGCATCTCAGGTGAAAAATCAATCCCGGTAACGCGGGAGCTATACTCTGATAAAATCCCGGCCAAAGCGCCGGTACCGGTTCCCACATCAAGTACTCTGGTGCTGTCATTGATGGCAACCCGCTGTAATAAAAGCGGGATTGCCGCCCTGTAGTCCTGACGCATCTTTTGGTTGATTACCTGAAAAGCAGGCAGCCAGCGTTGATAGAATTTTTTGATCTTCCTGGACTTTTTGTCAAGCAACTCGTCACCACTTCCCCTTACCGCTGACCCTCCTGAACAATTCTCCGTTCAATTTCTGCTATATCCATCGCAAAATCAGATACCTGCCTGCCACTGGCGATTCCCTTGGCTACGCCTTTTATCCGGGATACCGTGGCCTTGTCTGTAGTAACGTAGACCCTGGCCAGCCGCCTGTCAGCCCCCATTATGCGGTCAGCAATCTCTTTTTTGGCTGTCCCCGGCAGCGCACCTGCCCTGTTTTCCATTTCAATTCCCACAAAGGCAGCGGTATTTGCCAGGGCTACATAGGCCCTGTCCACCCCCGGAACACCGGAAGCCAGTGAAGCCAATCCAGAGGCCGCCCTGTCGAGTTCTTCAGGTGTTACCGGAATCCCCTTGGGAGCAGGCTGTCTGGCCTGGTCGGCAGACAACCTTGGCATTGTCTTGGGCAGCAGCTTGTTATCCGGATTAATTGGTTTCTTGGCTGGTGTACAGCCACCTGCAGGCACAATAATAACTGTAACCACAAAAAACACCGCAAGCATTTTTTTCAACAACTGCAGCAGCTTCTTCAATATTGTGTCATCCCCTTTTCCCAAACCGCGGGACATTTGTCATCAGAAATCCCTTGGTCGTTTTGTTGTTATTATGAGAAGAAAAGGGGAAAAAAATGTGCTCTATAGTGGGGTCCTTCCGCAGCAAAATGGTTGCTCCATTGGTATAAGAATAGCTTAACACTACGGTAAATCGAGGTCAAATTGAAAAAACCGGATGCCTGAAACATCCGGTCAGGCTGTTGACAAAGTCAGTAATTTTGAGCTTAAAATGTTAAAAGACAGGGGTAGATGTGTTCCGGCTGGCGGAGTCTATCGTCCGACCGGCCAGCGACCCGCGAAGCGGGAGCTGCTGCCGGCGGAGATGTAGCCCGCCGGAGGAATTCATCTACCCCTGTCCATATTACAATTTAATGCTTAAAAATGTTATTGGGTTTGTCAATAAGCTGACCGGATGCCTGAAACATCCGGTTTTCCAATATAGCTTATTGCCCAAAAACTGAAATATTGACTAATTCCATCAAATGCCTGACACTGATGTCAGACTCTGCCTTGGCAGCTCCGGTCTGAAGGCCCAGAAAACAGGTGGGGCAAGGTGTGACGATAGCTGCGGCCTCTGTCCTTTCCGCTTCTTTTATCCGCTCCGCAGCGGCCAGAGCCTGAATTTCGGGGAATCCCATCTTCAAGCCGCCCCCCATGCCGCAGCACCTGGAATTTTGCCTGATCCGCTCCATTTCCAGCAGTTCCACCCCCGGCACAGCCTGGAGGACCCGCCTGGGCGCATCATATATCCCGTTATGGCGGCCCAAGGTGGCAGGGATCGTGATAAGTCACCTGCATGGTAACCGGGTTAACCGGCTGCAGTCTCTCTTCCCGGATCAGCATATCTATATACTCTATTGCATGGAACACCTTAAAATTTATTTCCTTGATTCTGGGATAGTCCTGAAAAATGGTCTTAAAGCAGCCGGCACAGTTAGTAACCAGGGTATCGATACCCAGGCTGTTCAAAAGGTCTATATTCTCAATAGCCTTTGCGGCAAAATCACCGTCACCCATGCGGCGGAGTTTGCCCCGGCAGCAGTTCTCCTGATTGCCCAGGACACCAAATTTCACCCCGGCCTTATGCATCAGGTTAGCTACCCACTGGGCTACCAGGTTGATCTCCGGATTATAGCTTGCTGTACAGCCCAGATAGAAAAGCACCGGCTGAGGTGATTGCGTAATCAGCGGCAGGTCCTGGTAGAGAGTCCCCTGCTCCAGCCCTCTTGGCATCCACAGGCCACGGTTCTCCTGTGGTTCCTTAAAAGGATTCTCATATTTTTTCAGAACCCGGAGGTACTCGGCCTGATTGGGGAGCGGGCCCAAACCTGCTTCCACAACCGCCTCCCTAAGGGCTTCCCAAAGTTCGGCAGTGTCAATCCTGGACGGACAGACAAAGTGACACTGGCCGCAGGCAGTACATTCATAAAGAACCTCGATGAGGCGGTCCACCTGTGCTTTACTGAACCGTCCGCCGGCAAAGAGCCTTGCCCGAAGCCCATGCTGACCTTTTAACAGCTTCTTTAGTGCAGTAATCCGGTTACCGGGAATCAGGTCCTCAGACCTGTCAACAGCATAAATGGGACACCATTTCATGCACTCCCCACAGCGGGAACAGGCATCAAGTTCTATTAGCTGCCTGGGGCTCAGACAACTCAGCGGTATTTTATTCTTAGCGGAGATACCCATATAAATCCCTCCTTAGCTCTTCTTCTGAGGCATTTATAACTATTTCGGCAGGCGCTGCAAATACGTGTACCATCTTACTGAAGGGTAGATAGGCCACAAAAGCAGCAGTAAGGGTGGCATGAAAGGTCCAGAGTGCAGTCATCAGGGACCCCGGTATCTGTCTGCCGGCAACTAATCCCGCCATGAATTCAGCCACAAAAGAATACTCAAAAGCCGGCACCCATGGGGTTGCTGCAATCCGCAGAGCCTCCAGCAGGAAACCCGTTAAAACCAGCAGCAGCAGGAAACCCAAGGCAGCAGTGTCACTTAACCGGGTATCAATTCTATCAGGTCCGGTGGTAAAACGCCCGATTAGGGCTGCGGCTGCCCCGGCCAGAACCATCAAGCCGGCTAGATCACCGACAAATTTATAATAAAGGTATCCGGATCCCATCGTAAAAAACTCGAAAAATGCCGAATCACCGGGGACCATTTTGAGCAATACTCCTATTGTCGAAAGACTCAGCAATCCTATGAAGCCCCAGAATATCAGAATATGGTTCAGCCACCTGAAAAAGCCCCGGGCAAAAAGCTGTCTCTGCAGCAGGACCTCATTAAAAAACACCTTTATCATCGCCCCAAGGCTGGGGTTATTCCGAAACAACCGGGCCTTTCCGCTGAAATAAAAGTTCAGGTTGTCAGCCATACCAATGATAAAGACAGCCATTCCAATTGTCTGGATAATAATGAAGTACAGCCACGGTTTGTAGTAAATTATATCTGTTCCAAACGGGCTCATAAAACGAACATTTATTTGTCACTCTGTCTGAACATTCTTTGTCAATCTATATGAACCTCAGGGCCTCTGCCGGATCCAGTTTGGCTGCCCTTGATGCCGGATAGAGACTGGCCAAAAGTCCTGCTGCCACCGCACCTGTCAGGACAGCGGCGCCCAGCAGCGGGTTCCATGAAATGCTCAGTTGGAAATCCGCAAACAGAGGGGCAGTAAGCCAGGCCGCACCCATACCGGCAAAGTAGCCGGCTGCAGCGCTAATACCGGTGATAATCCCTGCCTCCAGCAGTATTATTTTGGTAATATGCGCCTTCCGGAAACCTATGGCACGCAGTATCCCTATTTCCCTGGTCCTTTCATTCACAGACGCGGTGGTTGTTGAAGCTATTATCAGAACAGCTATCAGGGCCATCACCAGAGAGACCACCAGAGAAAAACTGCTAAACCTTTCCACAAGCTCCATTCTGGCTTCAGATGCCTCTTTGACAATCCTTACCCTGGTATCGGGAAGTTTTTCGGAGAGTTCCCCGGAAACCCTTACAGCCAGAGCCTCATCCCTAGGGGTAGTAACCTCAATAAAACTGTACCCGTCAGGCTTTTGCAGAGCCTCCCGGGCAGTGGCTATGCCGGTAAAAACTATGCCATCCTCCTCTTCCCCGGTTTCCTTAAGGATACCGGTTACAGTCAGCTTTTGGCCATTGACATTTATAGCGCTGCCCAGGGAAGTCCTGTATTTGCCGGCAACCCTGGCGCCAATCAGAGCCTGCCCTTCCCGGTCAGGCAAGCTGCCGTCCAAATCCCACCAGGGCTTTATCTTAAGTTCACTGTCAAAATCCACCCCTACCAGTAAAACCTTAGCGCCTTCCGTGACCGCCATCCCCATTACCTTTGGGGCAATTACCCTGATCTTTTCAGCATCAGTTACGGAACGGATTACCTCAGGTGTATCTGCAGGAAGGTCTGTTACATTATATGAAACACCTGACACCACCGGAATACCACCAACTGAAAATGAAGCCGATTCAGTTTCCGGTGACACCGCTATTGTGATACCTGTTTCACTGATTTTCCGGTTCACACTTTGTTCCATGGCCCCTGTAAGTGTGAAAAGAGTCACTATTGTGGCAATACCGAAAAATATCCCGAATACCATAAATAACAGCTTTGTTTTGCGGCGCTGCAGGTTTTTCAGGGCTATATCTTTTAACTGCATCTGCCTGCCTCCTATACTGCAATTCTGCTGCCCGGATGCCTGGATTGATCAAGCACCCCGTCTCTGATAAAGATGGTCCGTTTTACATGGGTCAGAAATTCCTCGTTATGTGTCACCATTATGATGGTCTGACCTTCCCGGTTCAGGTATTTAAACAGGTTCATAATTTCTTCACTGTTCTTGGAATCAAGAGCGCCTGTCGGCTCATCGGCAAACAGGATGGGAGGTTCATTGACAATGGCCCTGGCGATGGCCACTCTCTCCTGTTCACCACCGGACATCTGATTGGGCAGCCTGTTTTCCTTGCCCTCAAGCCCCACCTTCTCCAGGACTTCTTTAGCCATCCTGACCTGTTCCCGGTTGGATTTTCCGGTTATCGCCAGTGGCAGCATTACATTTTCCAATGCTGTAAGGTATGGGATCAGCTGAAACTGCTGAAACACAAACCCCAGGTACTCACTCCGGAAATCAGCCCGTTTCTCAGCTGTCAGGCTGTAGATATCGATTCCGTCTATATCAACAATGCCCGAGGTTGGAGGGTTCATCGCCCCAAGCATGGTCAGGAGAGTACTCTTGCCGGAACCCGAAGGACCCATCAGGGCAACAAAATCCCCTTCGGGGACTATAAAACTCACTCCTCCGAGTGCAGTCACGTTACCTTCCCCGCCTTTGAAAACCTTTGTTACATTGTCCACTTTAATCAAGTCCATCCCAAACTCCCCCTTACCTAAATAAAACGCAGGGCCTCAACAGGGTCCTGTCGTGCTGCCCTGAAGGCAGGAAGCAGACCTGCGGCCAGGCCCATAATGACAGCTACCCCCATAGCCATAAGCCCGATCTGGAGATCCCATGGAACCGCAACCTCCATTTTGGCGATTAGCGGCGCCGCCACTCTTGCCCCTGCCATTCCGGCCAGGTATCCCAGCAAACCGCCAATAATGCTGATAAAACCTGCTTCCATAAGGATAATCCCAATGACATGGCTCTTTCTGAAGCCTATGGCCCGAAAAATACCAATCTCCCTGGTGCGTTCGTTAACCGCCGACATCATGGTAGTCAGTACTACAAGTGAACCTATTACCAGGACAATTACAGATACTGATATGCCAAGCTGAGAGAAACGGTCCACAAAGTCCTGGCGCGCCTGGACGACTTCCCTGATAGCGCTGACTTTAGTCCCGGGCAGTTTTTCCGAAATCTGTGCGGTTATTTCCTCAATTGGACAGGTATAGCACAGCGCCGCAACCTCAATGAAACTGACCGCCCCCGTCTTGCCGGAAAGCTGCTGCAGGCTGCGCAGGTCCGCCAGGACAATTGAATCCTCCTGACTGCCTGTTTCCCTGATTATCCCGCTGACCTTGTAGTCAGCCCCGTTTATAACAACCGTCTCCCCGGGCCTCTTACCCAACCGTTCTGCTGCCCGGAAACCCAGCAGGACCTCGTCAGGAGTACCCGGCGCTCTGCCGTCCAACTCCCACCAGCGCTTCATCTTCAGTTCCTCCGCAAACCGCACACCCATTACCGTCATGTTCTTATCATCAACCTGCAGTGTTTCCAGGAGCTTAGGAGATACAACTGCGATATTCTCCTTATTCTTGATAGTGCCTATCCTGGCCACATCTTCCATGGTCATCTGCCTGACCCCGCCGGCAATATCGGAGGCGCTGATTCCTTCATATGAAGTACTCAGAGCCTCTGTCCGGGGCACAATTGTCATATTTGACCCAATTTGGTCAAACTTATCCGATATTTCCTTTTCCATAGCCCCGGTCACGGTAAACAGGACCACGATTGTGGCAATACCAATCACCATACCGGCTACCAGGAAGGCCAGCTTGGCCTTCCTGCGCCTGATATTGTTTAATGCGATATTATGCAGCTTCACTACTTGTGCACCGCCTTTAACTGATTACGTATAAAGGGCCGCCCTGATAACCGTAACTGCGTACCGTGGCCCCGCTTTCGTCAAGAATGTCCACCTGAAGATGGCAGCCGAAGTTGGTCACTTTTGCCTCAGCGCCGTCTTTACCGGTTTCTTCTTTATATTTATCCATAGCAAGTCCCTTCAGTTCATCATTAAGGGCTTCCCCGCTTCCGCTGGCTGAGGCATCCCCAACAGCGCCGCCGGCCATCCCGCAGCCACCCCCGCCACTGCCCGGGGTCACACAGCAGCTGCCTCCGGAACCTGCAGCGGCTGCCAGGGATACACCGGAATAACTACTGCTGTTGGAACCATCTCCACCGCCCAAAAACGCTGTTTCCGGACCAGGTTCACCATACACATAAGTCACAATTCCAAGTCCCAGCATCAGGGCCACAAATACTCCGCCAAGGGCCTTAATCAACCAGTCCCGCCGGCGGACTTTTTCCGTCTCCTGCTGAAGCCGGAGTACAGTATCATTTACAGCAGTTTCATTTTTTGTGCTGTCCACAGTTGTCAGGTTTTCCGTGCCGTCCATTTTTTCCATCCTTATAACCTCCTCACGAACTCCTTTATAGCTCCTAGAGTAGAGCCTGTATGTTCAGATTTTTGCGCCATTGACTTTTCCTTTTTTCTTTTTTGTTTTTCGAAGTTGGTTGGCTCCGGAAATGACCGCGGAATATCCCAATGAGCCATCGAGTTACACAGCCCTTGGCTGCCAATTTTCCAGTGCCGCCCTGTCAATAATCAGCTTATCCCCTTCAATGTTGTAATCAATCATCTCCGGGGGATAAGTGGTACAGCCGCCGGAAATACCCTTTAAACCATCCAGGGACCAGCGTGTCCCACAGGCATTGCAGACCAGTTGGTCACCCTCAATGTGGAAGGCGACACCACTGCAGGGTTCACAAAGACTGGCAGCCACAACGATATTTCCCTTATCGGAAACATATGCCAGCAGAGGCAGATAGTCAAAGGCGGTGCCGTTATTCAGGGTGAAATCGACTCCCTGGACATCAAATGTCAGGCTCTTCTTATTCTTAATTTCATCTAAGTTCAACACAATCTTATTACCCGAGTCCTCAGCCTCAACGGCGCTGAAATCAACGGCAGCGCTGCCATAGTTTACGGCGCCCACATTAGTAAGACCTTCACTTCCTGATTTCCCAAAAAGCATCAGGGCTCCACCTGCAATAACTGCTGCCGCCGCTAATCCTATCAAAAAATATGTCCCTCTGCGCGGCTTCTTTTGATCTGCAAATTTTTTTTTCTTGGATTCTCTTGACATTTACATCCCCTCCAAAAATAATATTATTCTCGGCAACGATCCCTTGACATTATTCTACTATGCCTTGTAGTAGTCTCTATTATAATACCTTCTCCGCTGTGTTTGGTCAATAGGCTTCGCGAAGAAAATATTTCTACTACATATAATAGTACTTTATTCCAGATTAAACGGTCTCCTGCAATTCATAACACACAGGAGACCGGAATGTATCAGCAAACCCACTGAAGGACAAATACTGATAAACCTGTTATAACCATAGCTGCTGCAGCTGTAAACCAAATGCTGCCAATAATTTTGTGTTCTCCTTCAAGGAGCCTTTCCACCCGTTTTTCCAGGACCCCGCCGTTTCCGGCCAGACTGGGATATGGCAGGAGTTCGTCAACAATACTGTGTCTTGACATTTTCCATACCTTTATCAGAGCTTGGGCAAATGCCATTGGTTTTCCTGTCAGCCTTACGGCAAAATCATCAGAAGCCTTTTCCTTTTCTGCCGAATAATTGCGGAAAACCATGTTTGCCAGGGGCACGAAAAACATGATATCTTTCAGGAAAAGGAGTATCCTGTTTAAGAGGGAATCACCCCTCACTATGTGCCCCAATTCGTGTGCCATGACAGTCTCTAACTCGTCTTCATCCAGACCGCTAAGCAGTCCTTCAGAAAGAACGAGAACCGGGGAACGAAATCCCATGGTAAACGCCCTGGCAAAAATGTCCCGGGTAACAATGACCCTGGGAACTTTCATTTCTGCTTTAAGACAGAGTATTTTCAGTGCCGCAAACAGTTGGGGCCGGTCTGCATCTGATGCATACCCATATTTCTTTACATAACTGCGTGACGCATAAATACTGAGAATAATTCTGGCAGCAGCAAAAATCACCGACGCGAAAAATAACGGGGTTAGGATAACAGCCAGGATATTCCCTGCAAAACAGAGCCAGCTATCGATCTGCCCGATGCTGTGGCCGTATACGGCACACCTGTCAAGCCGGAGCGGTCCCCTGAATACATAGGCAGCAACCGGAACAACCAGGGGGATACCGAAGAGTACCGCCCTCGACCGGGTGTCCTTAAACAGCGGCAGCCGCAGCAAAAGCAGTACTGCCAAATAACCTGCCAGGGTCCCAAACAATACATAAAGGATAAAGGGGTGTACATAGCTCTTAACCAGCATAGTGTAAAACATACTAACCATCCCCCTTTGTCCTAAGCTCCTTTATACGTTTCTCTAATTCGTCTAATCTGCCAGGGTTCCCTTCAGTCAACCTGTCTACCATGTGGGAAAGAGCCGGCTCAGCAAAATCCTCCATCAGCCCGTCAAGGACTTCACCGGCAACCATGCTGGCAAACTGCGCCTCTGACACAGCAGGGCTGTAAACAAAGGCATTGCCTTTTGGTTCTTTGTTCAAGAGCTTCTTGTCGGCAAGGCGGCTCATAATGGTCATTACCGTAGTATAAGCAAGTTCCCTGGTTAAAAACAAATGTTCATGAACCTCCCTGACCGTAGCCTTTTCCTTTTGCCACATAATCTTCATAACTTCAGCCTCCAGGTCGCCAAGCACCTTTTTCAGCCCCAGCTTATGCGGCTTGAAGTCAGAAATAAACTTTGACAGAAACATCCTGCACTCGCTCCCTTCGCAAAACACGTTATACGCGTGTTTTATCCTTCTATGAACAATATAATTATTGCTGGGAATTACTACTACTACTACTATTAGTACTTAATTAATTCTACTATCTCCCGCTACTATGGTCAATAGTATTATTCTGGTTTCTAAGTCGGTATATGGCCTTTTCAGACGATTTCATTAAGATTAAAGGGAGTTTCCTGATAGACGAAATAATTTATCCAGTTGGCAAACAAAAGATTGGCATGCCCCCTCCAGTTTACCACGGGCGCTTTTGCCGGATCATTCCCGGGAAAATAATTGTTCGGCAGGCCAATCTCCAGTCCCTTACCGATATCCCGTTCATACTCTGCCTTAAGGGTCAGTGGTTCATACTCAGAGTGTCCGGTAACAAATACGTGCCTGCCGTCCTCTGAGGCTGCCAGGTAGACCCCCGCCTCGTCAGACTCGGCAAGGATTTCCAGGCCGGAAACTTTTGCAATGTCTTCACGGCGATTTTCCGTATGCCTTGAATGAGGAGCATAAAAGATATCATCAAAGCCCTTCAGAAGCTTATGATTTTTCTGGTTCACCGTATGGGGGAAAACGCCAAAAATCTTTTCCTGCAGTCTGTGCTTGGATACCCTGAAATGGTGATAAAGTCCGGCCTGAGCGCCCCAGCACAGGTAAAGCACCGCGTAAACATTCCTGAGTGACCAATCCATGATTTTCTTCAGTTCCTCCCAATAGGCTACCTCAGAGAATTCGAGCTGCTCAACAGGAGCCCCGGTAATAATCATCCCGTCAAATTTGGCATACCTTATTTCATCAAACGTCTTATAAAATGCAACCAGGTGGTCTCTCGGGGTGTTTCGGGACATATAGGTGCCGGGGTGCAGGAATACCACCTCCAGCTGCAGCGGGGTATTCCCCAGCAGCCTAAGGATTTGTGTTTCTGTGACAATCTTGGCAGGCATCAGGTTCAGGAGCAGGATTCTTAAAGGCCGGATGTCCTGATGAAAAGCCCTGGTCTCATCCATGACAAAAATATTTTCCCCGGCCAGTATTTTGGCCGCCGGAAGGTTATCCGGGATTTTTATCGGCATTTCAGACCACCTCCAGGGCCTTGTCAATATCTGCAATAATGTCCCCGATATTCTCCAGCCCCACCGAAAGCCGGATAAAGTCAGGGGTCACCCCAGACGCCTGCTGTTCCTCAGGACTAAGCTGACGATGGGTGGTTGATGCCGGGTGGATGACAAGAGATTTGGCATCCCCGACATTGGCCAGATGTGAAAGCAGTTCCAGGTTTTCGATGAACTTTCTGCCCTCTTCCAGACCGCCCTTAACGCCAAAACCTACAATTGCCCCATATAGCTCTTTTCTGTGGTATTTCCTGGCCAGGTCATGAGCAGGGTCTTCTTCCAGTCCGGGATATTTTACCCAGCCAACCTTAGGATGCCGGGAAAGATACCTGGCCACCTCAATAGCATTTTGACTGTGGCGCTCCATCCTCAGATGAAGCGTCTCCAGTCCCTGGAGCAACAGAAACGCATTAAACGGACTCAGGGCAGGCCCTATATCCCTTAAAAGCTGGACCCGAACCTTGGTAATATATGCGGCTTTTCCTACAGCTGCCACAAAATTAATTCCGTGATATGTGGGGTCAGGCGTGGTGAACTGGGGGTATTTCCCGCCCTCCCAGTTGAAGTTTCCCGAATCCACGATGATGCCCCCTAAAGATGTGCCATGTCCGCCGATAAACTTGGTAGCAGAGTGAATAATAATGTCTGCCCCATGGGCGGCAGGATTCACCAGATAAGGTGATGGCAATGTATTGTCAATAACCAGCGGCACCCCACGTTCATGGGCAATGGCAGCTACATTTTCAATATCAAGGGTATCCAGTTTGGGATTTCCAATTGTTTCAGCATATACAGCCTTTGTCCTGGAGGTAATGGCTTTACGGAAATTTTCCGGATCAGCCGGGTCCACAAAAACAACCTTTATCCCCATCGTTTTGAAAGTATGGCAGAACAGGTTGTATGTCCCTCCATAAAGGCTGGCAGATGAAACGATTTCATCTCCTGCATGGGCCAGGGCAAGCAGCGCCAGCGTTATAGCTGCCTGTCCCGACGCTGTGGCCAGACCCCCAACCCCTCCTTCAAGAGCGGCGACCCTCTGCTCCAACACATCTGTGGTGGGATTCATCATCCTTGTATAGATATTACCCGGTTCTTCAAGGTCGAAAAGCCGCGCTGCATGAGCAGTATCTTCAAAAACATAAGAACTTGTTTGGTAAATGGGAACCGCCCTGGAGCCCGTAGCGGGGTCAGGCCGCTGCCCTCCATGAAGCGCCAGGGTTTCCGGTTTAAGTTTTTCATTTGCTTTCACATCAACATTCCTCCTAATTAATTCATGCCGTTTTTAGCCAAGTCAAAGCGAAAATAAGGGGCCATACTAAGGTATTTTTCTCCTGAATCAGGCAAAATCGTAACAACCCGTTTGCCCGGTCCGAGTTCCCTGGCCACCCGGGCAGCGGCATAAACAGCGGCTCCTGAAGAGTAACCTGCCAAGACTCCTTCTGCCCTGGCAAGGGCCATAGAAGTCATCACAGCATCATATTCGGTCACCGTAATAACTTCATCTAAAACAGCAAGATTCAGCGTTTCCGGGACAAATCCGGCGCCAATCCCATGTATCCTGTGGCTGCCGGGTTTGCCTCCGGAAAGGACCGCACACTCGGCAGGTTCAACACCGATCACCCGGACACCGGGTATCTCCTGTTTAAGGACTTCCCCAACCCCGGTGATGGTTCCTCCGGTCCCGATTCCAGCAACAAAGGCATCTATTTTTCCCTCCATCTGACTGAGGATTTCCCTGCCGGTTGTCCTCCGATGGACCTCAGGATTGGAAGGGTTCTGAAACTGTCTCGGCATGTAGTAGTGAGGATTTTGGCTGAGAATTTCCTCAGCCTTATTTACAGCGCCCGTCATCCCTTCATCTTCCGGTGTGGCAACTACCTCTGCCCCATACATGCGGAGTACGGTCCTGTATTCCTTGCCAATCGATTCCGGCATCACCAGGATCAACCGGTAGCCCCTGGATGCGGCTACAATAGCCAGACCAATGCCCGTGTTGCCACTGGTGGCCTCAACGATAACACTGCCTGATCTGATGCTGCCATTCTTTTCTGCCTCTTCTACCATTTGCAGGGCTATCCGGTCCTTGATACTGCCGCCGGGGTTATACATTTCCATTTTGGCCATGACCGCAGCCGCTCCATCAGGAATAGTTTTTCTAAACCTGTAGAGCGGGGTGTTCCCAATGAGGCAGGTAACGTCTGCAGCATCATTTTTCGAATCTTTACCCACCATTTACATTGCCTCCGTTCTTTTCCGTATACTGTACTAGTTTGACTCCATCATCAATGTTAAATTCCCTCAGGCCGTTTTTTAAATAAAATTGGGACCGTCCCAAGGCAGAGAGGAGGCAGCCTTTGGGACAATCCCATAATCCTCTCTTATCTTTCAGAAAACTCCTGCAGGAATTGGCACATTTCCAAAAATCCCTCCCAGGGATTCGGCTGTTGCCGGGCATCATTGGGCCTGTCCCTCCGCCGCTCTTGATAAGATTTCTATTATTATATTTTTATACATACTATCATGCGTAGTAGATTTTGTCAACCAAAAACAGTCATTTTTATAAGGTTAAACGTTTGCAAACAGCGCTGTGGAAAGGTATCGTTCGCCGGTATCGGGAAAAACTATGACGACTCTTTTACCCTTGTTTTCCGGGCGACTGCCAACTTTAAGCCCAGCGTAAAGGGCCGCACCGCTTGATATCCCCACCAGCATTCCTTCGCCGGAGGCTGCTTTTCTGGCTAAATCCATGGCATCGTCATCTGTAACAGTGATGATTTCATCAATAACCTCCCTGTTTAACACTCCTGGCACAAAACCGGCCCCGATACCCTGAATTTTATGGGGTCCTGGAGCGCCGCCGGACAGCACGGGAGAATTTGCAGGTTCAACTGCAATTATCTGTACCTCGGGATTCAGTTCCTTAAGTTTTTGACCAACTCCGGTAACTGTCCCCCCTGTACCAACCCCAGCGACAAGTATATCAATATTTCCATCAGTGTCTTCCCAGATTTCCCTGGCAGTTGTACTGCTGTGGATTTCAGGATTGGCCGGGTTCTCAAATTGCTGTGGCACAAAGGAATCCGGGTATTCTCCTGATAATTCGAGGGCTTTGCTGACGGCACCCTTCATACCCTCCGCCCCCGGAGTTAACACAAGCTCTGCGCCATATGCCTTGAGCAGGCTCCTTCTTTCCACACTCATGGTATCCGGCATGGTCAATATCAGTTTGTACCCTCTGGCAGCAGCAATGATTGCCAGCCCAATTCCGGTGTTCCCGCTGGTTGGTTCGATAATTACGGTATTACTGCCAATTCTGCCTTCCCGTTCCGCCTGGACGACCATATTAAGACTGATACGATCCTTGACACTTCCACCCGGATTGAAGGATTCCAGCTTAACCAGAATATCGGCCCCGGTGTCATTCAGTTTTTGCAGCCTCACCAATGGTGTGCTCCCAACCAGTTCGGTGATGCTTTCATGAATCTTACCCATTTTTTAACCCCCCGTTTTTTTATACAGAGCCCTTATTTCAGGGCTTGTTTTATTTAGCTTGCAACATTAGCAAATAGCAGATTTCACGTGAAAGACAGCGTAATAAGCGTACCACCCCCTAATCTTAACCCTCATTACAGGCTCAGTTTTTTTTGCCATCTGCTACTATACTTCGTAGTAGAACTTTGTTTACAACTACTATACTGCATCGCATTTAGTTTGTCTACCTTTATTGTGCGGCATAGTAGGGCTTCACATACACATATCACTAGAAAAATGGAGGTATAACACTGTCTGTCCTGGCGGTCTGGATTGCTTCTGCAGTGGTTGGCTCTGCCCCACCGGAGCCCGCTCCTCTTGCAGAACAGCGCGGCGGCCCCAGATTGTCTCTCTGGACCTGACTACGAGCAGCTACAGCCCGAATAATATCACCATGAAAAAGGGTATTCCGGTAGAGGTGAGAACAAATTCCTCAGCAGATGCCGGCTGTGTCAGCGGACTTATGATACCTGACTTTGACATTAACAAGGCTTTGGATGTGGGGCAGGATTCCTTTACTTTTGTTCCTGATAAGGCAGGCACCTTTGAATTTACCTGCGAGATGAGAATGTCATCCAGCACACTGACCGTCATCTAGTGAGGAGAAATCCAATTGAAAACCCGATAAGAACATAAGTGAAAACCTCCCAGTTTTAAAATGGGAGGTTTTCTGGTTAGCCTTTGGTCCTGAAGGTATCACACTTGGTTTCATCTGAATTGTTTGACTGGGGAACCTTGTTGTGGTCCACCTGGATCATCGGAGCACCACACTTGATATTGCTGTTATACTCACACTCGGTAACTGAGCACTTGATATCAGGCAAATTTTTCACCTCCTTCAACCAAAGTGAAAATTATAGGTTATGCAAAATTATTATTTCCCCGGATTATAGAAGATAATTCATTAAAATTACAAACAAAAGCTTTCTTGACAATGTTCTTTTAATATTTACTATGCATCGTAGTAAGGTTTCACACCTTCTTCACATTCTTATCACTGTCCGGTCAAAATTACTTTATATAATATGGGCGGTTATGGGGGCAGCAGCCCTGCTTATGCTATATAGAAAAAAATCCGGTACGGTTACCAGGCAATAAGCCCGATAACCGTACCGGCTTTTACATATGAAACGCAGACATGCAGGGGAAGCTAAATATTAAGCTGTTCTCCGTTTAACAAGTTCTACGTCAAGGTTAACGCTCTTACTGAGAGTCAGTCCTACAGGGGATGTGGCTGTAACCCTTTGATGAAGTTCCTCAAGTTTGTCCAGGCCAACTGAACTCTTCAGAAATACCTTTGCTCTCACGCTGGTATATCCGGGAAGTACATCTGACGGCAGCCCGAAAAATCCCGGCAGGTCGATGTCACCTTCAAGTTCAACTTCAATCTTTTGCAGTTCTATCCCCATCATAGCTGCATTCAACGAATAACCAACCACCAGGCAGCTTCCCAGGGCAGACAGGATCATTTCCACAGGATTAGGCGCCTCATCGGTGCCCCCAAGGTCAATGGGTTCGTCAATCAGTACCTTGAAACCGCGAATTTCCGATTCCGACTTGGTACCACCCTTCCAAACTGTCCTAGCCCGCCACATGGTTTTGCCAAATTCGGGATTATCCCTGACAGTTTCAATAATTTTCTGGCCAACCTCAAGATTAATACCATTAATTTCTGGCATAGTCTCCTCCTCCTCCTATCTGTTTTGCCTGGCATTCTCCTACTGCTATTTGTAGTATCACTATTATACAGCCTTGCACCCCAGAAATCAATATTAACTTCAACAAATCAGCAATTTTTCTGAGTAATACCCATTCCCCGGGTTACGCTCTTCGCCTCATTTTGAATATAATCACACCAATTGCAGCAAGAGCAATTACAATACTTGATACCTGGGCGGCCTTGAGCCCTTCAGTCATCAACAGGCTGTCACCCCTCCAGAATTCCAGGGTGAACCTGAGAGCTGAGTAAAGCACAAAGTACATCAGGGCGATAAAACCGTTAAAGGGTCTACGGCTAAATAACAACAGCAGCAGCGCCATAATTGCCAGATCCCCCGCACCCTCCAGCAGTTCTGCCGGCACCAGTGGAGCACCACCGTAAGCGCTGTATGCGGGAGTGCCCGGGCGGTATGCCACACCCCACCCCGACTGTGCCGGGATGCCGTAAGCATCACCGTTTAAAAAACACCCGATTCTGCCAATTGCCTGTCCTGCTATCAACCCTGGAGCCAGGATATCTGCAAAATGCCAAAAGTTAAGGTTATTTCTCCTGATAAACCATAGTGTAAACAGTAGTCCACCGGCAACAGCGCCTTGTATTGACAGACCGCCGCTCCAGAACTTCAAGGCCTCCAGGGGCGCTCCGGCAAAGTTTTCCCAGGAGAATATAACTTCCCATATCCTGGCGCCCAGGAAGCCTGAGATAACAGCATATAGCACATAATCAAATACCAGATTGCCATCTTGACCCTCTCTACGGGCCAATCTGAACGCTATAAATGTTCCCAGGATTATTCCGAGGGAAACCATCACTCCCCAGGCACGCACCTCTATACTTCCTATATGAAATAAAATCGGATACAAAACCATCACTCCATTCTTTAGAATACCGTACTGTCCCATTACAAGCATGTAGTTTTGCATTCTATTACTACTTTACGTAGTATATTATAACACAGATTTTGTATCGTTTCCAATATGTTAAGACTGGAAAGAAAGGACTTAACCTGCGAAATATTCGTTGATTTTCTCATACTTGTCACTTAATTCCTGTACAGGCACCTCACAAAAACTTACCGACACCCTGGTGAAGTGGACATCTTCGCTGTATTCCGCCCGGGAACCGTCCTTCTGATGCCAGTCTGAGAATTCAGAACCCGGCAGCGGGTTATAGATACTCCAACTGCAGCATCCAGGTCCAGGATCTTGGCAAGACTAAACGTCATTTCGATGTCTTCCATGGTTTCTCCAGGGCTCCGCCTTCATCAGCTGTATTTCTTCTTGATTAGGGGAATGATTGCCGGCATAGTGATAATCATAGCCAGGATAAATACCCATATGGTTTCGCCAAATCTGGCAATCATATCATATCTCCCCCCGCAAGCAGGTCTACACAGTACCGGTCTTCTTCGACCATTTTGGCTATCCCGCGGACCTGCCCTTCAATTGTCTTCGAGCACACCTCTATCCCCCCACCGGGGTGGGCGGTTTTTATCTTTGGCCGTACTTGTTAACAAAGACTTTGTCTAACATTAATTCGGCTTCCGTATGCGGTTCCCGCTTTTCATCCGGGTATCCAACAGCTATTACAGAGGCAACTTTATAATTCTCGGGTATGTCCAGCAGTTCCCTGACATACTGCTCTGATGTCCGGTTCGCATCATGCTTTCTTTTCCTGATTTGAATCCAGCAGGACCCCAACCCCATATTTTCGGCTGCCAACTGGATCATAATAGCTGCAATCGAAGTATCCTCTACCCAGACATCACTTTTGGTGTCATCTGCGATTACAACTATCGCCAGTGGAGCCCCGTTTAAAAAGCTGGAACCGTGTTCCTTGGCGGCGGACAGTTTCAGGAGAATTTCCTTGTCTGCAACCACAATAAACTCCCAGGGGTTAGTTCGTCTGGACGAGGGTGCCAAAAGCGCTGCCCGTACCAGCTCATCAATTTTCTCCTGTTCAACAATATCGGGCTTAAATTTCCGAATGCTCCTTCTCTTCATTAGCAATTCCAGCATACAAAACACTCCTTCCAGTTTTCCCTATACATTTATTTAGATTCCGGCAATATCCCATGGGGTTATCATGCCCAGAAGTTCCTCTTCCTGCCTGCCGTTTTCCGTGATATACACCACTGCCAGGCGCCGGTGGCCCTCCAGTTCACAGCGAAACATTTCCTCCACATCACCTACCAGGGTGTCCCTGTCAATAAATATAAAGTGTTCCCCTTTATGCTTCTCCATTGGAATGTAATCTATAAAATCCTTTATTATGGCGTGATGTTCAATAAATATTCTGTTCTCGGCTATATATGAAAATACCGTGTTTTCACTGAACACCCCAATCATTTTATCATTTTCCAGCACCGGAACATGGGTATACCTGTTACTGTTCATTGTTCTCATTAACATAATTGCATTGGCATTTAGGGTAGTTGTGTAAATATCTTTCCTCTTTATAGCTATAGATAGGGCTTTGGGAGGATTAAAGCACTCATCAATAATTTGTTCATACATGCCAACAACAAATTCATGAGGCTCAGCTATAGGGTCGGCTTGATCAGGATACCTGTTATGAACAATGGCATTCCTTAACCTTGCCAGGGATTTCAGTTCACTCTCATGCCTCCGGAACAGGATGTCCTTTCTGGCCATCTCATTAATCATTCTGGTGTGGCTGAATCCGTCATCCCGGCCCAGCCTCTCTTTCATGAAACTATCCAGCTTGTTATATAAAGCAAGGAACTTAGTTGAGCGGGATTTATCTGTGGTCGTCTCCTCCATTGGCCTGCCTCCTGTCATATAGTGAAAAATTTTTCCTTTTACTGATAGCAATAATATTGACCTGTGATATTGGCCTATGAAATACTTCAACCAATTCGAGCAGATTCCTTCCAGATGTTTCGATGGAAGATTTTGGAGAGAGACGATGCCAAAAAAAACAATTCCGGGAAAAAGACAATACCGGGAATTCCCCGGTATCGATTGTTTAATATTTTTCGTGTCCTGTTTAACCTAAACAGGCTTAAGTATTAACTTCAGGTTTTACAATTATGGTCTTTATAATAATTACATTTTTCCAGCCTGCACCCATGGGGGTGTCTGGCAACGTGGCTGCATATAATTGCATCATCCGGAAGCGGCAGGTTTACATCCAAGTATTGTTTTGCCAACCCAACTGCCTCAAACAGTGATGTCCTGACAAAGTTCTTACAGCAGCAGGGGCCGGTTTGACCGGCAATTGCATTCACTATCCTGCCGACAACCTTCATGGTGACAGCCGTCTCCCTGTCTTTGGGACAAGCAGCTCCCAGAATGACGCTGAAACAGGCTCCAACTGCCGGGGCAATCCCACAAACACCTGTCAGGCCGCAGTATCCGCCTACTGCCTGCTTTCTGGTACGGACCAACACCTCATCTATCTGGTCATCTGCGACATTTACCGTACCTTCATTTTTGATTGCAGACATTAAAGCCCCGGCAGCAATCCAGGCATTTTCACACCCCAGCATGGGTACTTCATCAGAATATCCCATGAGTGTCTCTGATGTCTCAAAAGGATTGGCTGAGTCCGTATTCACCACATAGTCCCTGATAGTTCTGTAAACCTCTTTACCGTGGCAGGCATCACATATATAATGACCGTCAGGGCAGCTAATATTGGTAAAATCGATAGTGCCACAACGAAGACAGGTACAGTATCTGCCTTTTTCAAAATAATCCAACTCACTGCCACAGACCTGACAGTTCTCGGTATTCACCCCATCGGGCTCCCTTTGATGCTGACCAGCACCATTTCCCGGCCCTCAACAGCTGCTAACATCGGGGACCGGCATCAGTTTTCTGGCTGCTTCATTCATTGCTAACACCCCGGTTTTATAATAATAGTTAACATTCCTATGATAGCCGGAAATAACTCTGTTTAAACACTTTATCTACCTTACCTGCCTTTAAATACCGGTTTCCTCTTTTCCAGAAAAGCCGTTGTCCCCTCGATGGCATCCTCTGTATTCTGCAGGCTCACGAGCACAGATTTGGCAAAATCATAACCCTCCATCCCCCTGTTGACGGCTTTCTTCACTGCCTTAATAGCCAGGGGCGGCATCTGCTTTATCTCATCAGCCAGTTCCAGTGTCGCTTCCATCAGTTTTTCCGGTGGCACAACCTGGGTCACAAATCCCCACTGGACAGCCTCTGCGGCGCTTACAAACTTCCTGGTCATCAGGACTTCTTTAGCCCTGAAACGCCCGACTTCCGCCGGAAGCCGGATAATCCCGTACGGTCAGAGAATACCCAGGTAAGTGGCCGGCCAGGCGAATTTGGCCTTCTCAGAAGCTACATTTAAATCAAAGGCCAAAGCCCACTGGGCTCCGTCTCCTGCAGCTGCCCCATTGATTGCTCCAATAACCGGTTTCTCAAATTCGTAAAATACCCTGGCCATCTCCAGCAGCTTGCAATTGATGTTGTCCTGCAGCTGCGGATTTTTTGCCCCTTCGGCAAATTCGTTCACATCAGCCCCGGCACAAAAGGCACGCCCTTCACCGGTAACAACAACTACTCTGACATTGTCGTCTGTCTCAAGTTCTCCAAGTGCCTTAATGATTTCCGCCCTCATGGTCATATTTACTGAATTCAGTTTATCCGGGCGATTTAAGGTTAAGATTGCCGTTCCTTCCCTGTTATCCAGCTTTATGGTTTCATATCCCAATTTCACTGAACCCCCTTCGGTAATCTTTTCCTCTATATTTCTTTTGTAAATTTAAAAAACCTGCAATGTGAAATAATTAATAAGCTGATGCCAAATAACGACCACTTGGACCGTTGTCTCAAAAAGCAGGAGATAACTTTTTTTAGTTGAATTAACTAGTATAAGGAAGGGGATGTCATTTTGTACAATAACGAATTTACAAATAATTGGGACATGGACGTTTTTAAGTCACTAGCCAGTGCATCCATTAAAGCAACGGCTGAAGCGGATGCAACAAAGGCGGTGAATACCTCAGTCAAATTGCAGGTATGGATCAGCTATAAAGACGTTTATGTCAGGGAAAAACCTTGTAATGGGCAGCTCGGTTTTGGGATGTCAATCGATAATTTAGTTAAACTCGAATATTTAAATCGGAAGGGGTGCAGTTGCAGCTTAACCGACAAGGGCTTAAAAAGATATAATGAATTACGGGGAGCTTAGCGGCTCTCTTTTTTATGCACTGCAATCCTTTTTTGAAGCAGTTATCACTTCATTTGGGCTTTCGCCTTCGCCCTCTCATTGAATCTGGCCGCATCTATAATATACCTCTCATGGGTGTCCTGAGAAATCAAATCAATGCCATCATGACCGGTTAATGAAAATACGAGTTTTCTGCCGCTGACTTTGTCATTGATAAGAATTATCTGGCAACACTAATCTCTTTGCCCACCATAATATCCACATACCGTTCCCGGAACAATTCCCTGAACTTATCCAGTGTCCAGTCACAACTGTCATGTGCAGAAATACCTATCATACTTAGATTGGTTTTATCTAATTCGGCAGCGGCTTCAAGGACTTCCTGCTGTTCGATTTTCTGCCATGGCAGCTTACCGGTCCCTATGATTTTCTGCATATTAAACTTCATCCTTGATTCTTCAACAGGGTAATGCAGTCCTCCGATTACTCCGTAGATTGGCACATCAAACAATTCTCTGGTCCTTTCAAGAATCCTGGCTGCTTTTTGGTGACCACACCCCACAACTAATACCAGTCCTTTCCCTTCTACATTTACGACCAGCGCCTGTTCTGAGGTAAGTCCCATCCCCCAGATCGCCCTGTCAATCGTTCCAATGGTGGCAATTCCATCCGCTATTTTCTTCGGCTTTGGGGTTACTTCCACTTCTGCCGTGGAATGAACCATTTTTTCAGGCACAAGAGCCTTCACATGACTTAAATCGATTTCTTCCCCGGACAGTAAAAAGGTGTCTTGTTTCTTTGCCTGAATACCTCCTGTATGGTCAACATGATTATGAGATATAACAATAGTGTCAATCTCTTTGATATCTACTCCAAGTTGATTCATATTTCTTAACAGTGGTGACGGGTGTTCATTCTCCATGTTAAACCCCACATCAAACATAATCTTTTTGTCACCGGCGCTGACCAGGTAAGAAACACCCGGTTCTCCGCTCAGAGTATCATTACTCGTATAGTAGTCAATCAAAGGCATTATTTTAAGTTCTTTTACAGTGCCGAGATTTGCTATTTTTTCCGGTCTATATTCATTCCAGGAGGCCTCCGCGATTTCTTTGTTCTTCGAGAAACTCCGCACAGAAACAGTAAAACCCAATAAACCCAAAACCAATACCCCCAAAATGACGTAAGCAATTATCTTCATCACACTAAAAACTCCTCTCCCCCAAAACATTTTTTTAAATATTTTTTTCAAAATATCCTGTTACCCTATCGAAAAGGTGCCTTCTCAACTCAGTAAACTCCTTGACCACCCTGTCACCTTCCCAATCCGGAATTAATTCCTCCGGCACAACAGGGTCAGAAACAGCGGTATCGTAAAAGTTCCATCCCAGTTTAAACAACAACGGGAGATGATGCCCGTCATTGTCTTTTAAACCGGCAGACTCATTTTTAATTTCTTCGATCAGGTCTAAAAGCTTCAGGTAGCTTTTCCTTACCGGCTCGATTTCAAAAATGTCCTTTAGAAGTTGGTCAGCCGTAAAATTGTAAAATATATTTCCTCCCCACAATTCTATGTACTCAAATTGATTTTTTACTGACAAATCAGCCATCTGCCCTGATACCCGGTAAGGGCAGAGCCAAACATTCTTCTCCATCTCGCGGAGGCCAAGCTCCATTAATTCATCAACAATCAATTGATTTTCCTTGTCTGATTTATGGAAATTCATCAGAACAGCTAAATACCATTTGGGCTCCCATGGATTATGTCTTTTATTGAAGCGTGCAAAAAACCTGCCAATTCCATCATTCCATATCCTGATGTTTTCGAGGCCGTAGTCAGTCAGTTGATAATAAACCTCGTTTTCACTCCGCTGATTGGCCAATACTCCCGCTTTGACCATGCGAGACAAACCCATCCGGGTAGATGTCTCGTTTTTTTCAAATTGCTGCATAAACCTGATTAATTTGTTCAGCCCTATTGAGTACTGCCCGGTATATTCGCCGTAAATGTTGAAAAGGAACAATACAATACTGGTAACACTGTCTTTTTTTCGTAAAACGATTTTCACTGGACCACCCCTTTAATATCAGTTGCAATTAATTGCAATATCAGTTATGACCTGCCTCTTTAGAAAGGTTTCTGATATTCATATAATGTATCATGATACCGATCCCCCAACCTATCAGGGGAAAGACGAACCAGATAAATCCGGGAACAAAAGCCAAGTTTATGAATGCCAACAGACTGATTACACACAGATAAACCGTCCTGTGGATTCTGAACCCCCGTTGCTCATCTTCGACTTTCATCTGGTGGTTTTCAAATTTGTTTTGCATGCTAACCCCTCCATTTATATATCGTTTATTTCTTTGTTATTATTATATGTTATAACATATTTATTTGTCAATATATTTTTAGTTATTTTCTTGTATTTTGAACCAATTCCTCAATTAGCGCAAAAAAAGCAGTGAATATCACATTGACATTCACTGCTCCAAGTTTCAGCCTTTAACTTAAAGGGTCACCATCTTAACGTCCAGCACACCATCCACCCTCATAATCTCGGCCAGCACTTCATCAGAAGCTGCCGTATCTATCGCCAACATAATAATGGCTTTCCCTCCCACACTTTTGCGGCCAACCTGCATACCCGCAATATTCAGGTCATGTTCTCCGACTATACTGGCAACAGGGCCGGCAACTTTCGGCCGGTCCTGGTGGGGAACCACCAGGATATTACCAAACGGCACCACATCAACCCTAAAACCGTCAACCATGACGATTCTCGGGTCATCCTTTCCGAACAGGGTTCCCGCAATTTCCATGACTTCTGCCGATTCCGTACTGGCAGAAATCAATGCTGTATAATCACCGGTTCCAACTGTCTTAATCTCTTCTACCGTAATTCCTCTCTCTTTTGCCAAAATGGGTGCATTTACAAAGTTGACCGACCCTGATTCCTCAGCCATGGACTCAAGAAACCCTTTAAGGAATGATACCGTCAACGGGGATACATCAACCTGGACCAATTCACCGGTATATGTAATCCTGATATTTTTAACACTCCCCTCAACCAGTTGTGCCTGCATTTTGCCCAATTTCTCCGCAAGAGCCAGATATGGCTTGACAGCAGCAAGGATATCTGGTTTGATTGGCGCCACATTAACAGCATTGGCAGCCATTTCACCTTTCACCAGTACATTTACAAACTCCTCAGCCACATCTAGAGCAACATTAACCTGAGCCTCTCTGGTGGATGCACCCAGATGCGGCGCTATAATAACATTGTTCAATTCAAAAAGCGGACTGTCAGTGGTAGGCTCGACAGCAAATACGTCCAGCGCTGCTCCGCCCAGTTTGCCCCCCTTTAAGGCCCCATAAAGATCTGTTTCATTCACAATCCCTCCACGGGCTACGTTTATTATTCTGGCACCATCCTTCATCATAGCCAGGCTTTCCCGGTTTATCAGGTTAAAGGATTCCTTTGTCTTGGGAATATGGAGAGTCAGGAAGTCCGCCTCTTTAATGACTTCCTCCAGTGTCTGAAATACAATTCCATTAGCCGCTGCTGCCTCCGGGGACACCATGGGATCATAACCGATAGTTTTCATCTCAAATGCCTGGGCCCTTTTGGCAACTGCTGTCCCGATTCTTCCCAAACCTACAATACCCAGGACCTTGTTTCTCAGCTCCACGCCAAGGTATTCCTTGCGCATCCATTTACCTTCTTTAAGGTCTTTGTGTGCCTGTGGCAGGTTGCGGGCTAAACCCAGCATCAGTGCCATAGTCTGCTCGGTGGCGGCGATGGTGTTGCCATCAGGGGCGTTAACAACAATCACACCTGCATTGGTTGCCGCAGGAATGTCAATATTGTCCACACCCACTCCGGCCCGGCCGATTATCTTGAGGCTCTTGGCTGCCGCTATAACCGGAGCCGTTATTTTAGTGGCGCTCCTGACAATTACACCGGCATATTCACTAATAATCCCACACAGATCATCTTCGCTTAGTTTGTTATTGTTAACTACCGCTTCAATCCCACCTTCAGACAGAATCCTGACCGCCTTTTCAGAAACATTGTCCAATACCAATACCTTCATTTAAATCTCCTCCTTAATTTAGGCTTAAATCTCCTGAATATTTACAGGCATTTCGCAGCCCCGGCGGTAAAGCTCATTACTATGGAATAAATTAAAAAACTCCCGTAACTGAAAAATTACTTTTCCAGAGACGAGAGTCTTGTTCCCCGCGGTACCACCCTGTTTGACTGAAATAATTCATATTCCAGCCCTCTTTAAATACGCTAACGGGTATTAACCGGTAATGCTTTTTAATCGCTTACTGTTCCAGAGTGGATCAACAACAGGTTCTACCGGTTCACACCAAACACCGGCTCTCTGTTAGAACCTATTTGTTTACTGTCCCCTTCATCACTTTTAAGATATCAACTTTTTAATAGTAACTATGCAATCATTTTACTATACAATTGAAGTTCAGACAATGTTTATCTCAGTTTTTATGTGTTTATCTCAGTTTTTACTCCCCTTCAACCAAAAGTTTCCCATACTCTTCGGCACTGAGTAAGTTATCCAGCTCACCGGTATCGGAAATCTCCAGCACCATAATCCAAGCTTCACCAAAGGCATCTTTGTTAATTAGTTCCGGTGTGTCTTCAAGGACCGTGTTCACTTCCAGCACTTTGCCGCCGACAGGGGCAAAAACTTCTGAAACTGCCTTTACTGATTCTATATTGGCGGCAGCTTCTCCCGGGGCATACTCTGCCCCAATTTCGGGTAACTCTACAAAAACCACATCTCCCATAAGGCTCTGAGCAACATCAGTGACACCTATTATTGCCCTTGTTCCTTCTACCCTTATCCATTCATGATCTTTGGTGTACTTCAAATCCTGCGGATTTTCCATATACTATTCCCCTTTCCGGCCGCCAGAGTTTCTATCAGGCGCTTTTCCTTTTTAATAACACAGATGCGGACATACCCAACACCAGTGAAGCAACATTAAGCGATATATAAGTTGTTAAATTAGTTTTATATATTTCCTGGTTTATCTGGTGTTCAATCGATACTTCCGGATCACCCGGTTTCTGAATAGGGTCCAGCTTCTCTAATCCTTTATAGGGCCATATTGAAAAAAGAAAAAATATAAAATTAATTAATAAGGCAAGGGAAACCAGTAAAACCGCTTTACGTCTAAAAGCCAAAAGTCATTCCCCCTTTTATTTTTAGGGACGGAAAATAATTACCAACCACGCTCTTGCATCCTTTCCGTATCCGGTATCTGGGATATATCAATGCCTGGCATTGCTTCTCCCAACCCCTTGGATACTTTGGCCAACAGTTCGCTGTCATTATAATGAGTGGTTGCGGCAACAATCGCTTTTGCCCTGACTTCCGGCTCCTTAGACTTAAATATGCCTGAACCCACAAAAATCCCGTCACATCCCAACTGCATCATTAATGCCGCATCTGCAGGTGTAGCAATCCCTCCGGCAGCGAAATTTACTACCGGCAGTCTGCCGAGTTTTTTCACCATGACTACCATGTCATAAGGAGCGCCGGTACTTTTGGCAAAAGTCATCAATTCTTCATCAGGCAAATTTTGCAGGAGCCTGATTTCAGACATGACCATTCTCATATGACGGACTGCTTCAACAACATTGCCTGTTCCCGGCTCCCCTTTGGTTCTTATCATTGCGGCTCCCTCGCCGATACGCCTAAGAGCCTCACCCAAATTCCGGGCCCCACAGACAAATGGAACCTTAAAATGGTGCTTGTTAATATGAAATTGTTCATCTGCAGGAGTCAGTACTTCACTTTCATCAATATAATCTGCTCCAAGGCTTTCCAGGATTTGCGCTTCTACAAAATGTCCTATTCTTGCCTTAGCCATAACAGGTATGGAAACGGCATCAACTATTTTGGTAACTATCGTTGGGTCAGCCATCCTGGCAACTCCGCCGGCAGCACGGATATCAGCAGGTACTCTTTCTAATGCCATGACTGCACATGCTCCAGCCTCTTCTGCAATTTTTGCCTGATCAGGAGTAGTAACATCCATTATTGCTCCACCTTTAAGCATTTCTGCCAAACCTTTTTTTAATGTCCAGGTGCCTTTATCCGTCATTATTAATCCCCCTCAAAATCTACCTACTTATATTTTGCCCTTTCTCCGCCAATTAATTTTGGCCTGACACGGGCAGCGGTCACATGCGCTTTCCCAATTTCCTTGATGCTCAACCTCACAGGGACAGCAACTCTCTTGAGATGCATGCCTATAAAGGTATCACCTATATCCAATCCGGCATGAGCTTGAATTGTCTCTATAGCTGCCGGTTTTCTGCAATTTGCATAATAAGTTGTGGAAAACGAACCACCGGCTTTGCGATGTGGCACCACATTGACAATCTCAAAACCATATTTTTCAGCACACTCTTCTTCAACTATTATTGCCCTGTTAATGTGCTCACACCCCTGAACAGCCAGATAAAGATCATGTTTCCTGACAACTGGCAGAATCCCCTCCAATAAGGCTTCTGCAATATCCATACTGGAATTTGACCCTATTTGATGTCCTCCAACCTCACTGGTGCTGCACCCAATAACCACAATATTCCCCGGCTTTAATGCAGCCACATCCAGGAGTTCCTCTAATGCTGATTTTACTCGTTTGGTAATTTCATTGAGCTCTAATGATAATTCAGTCACAATATAGACCTCCTATATAGTTACAGATTTATTTTTCGCGAGAGGTCCGGTCTCTTTCATTAAAAATGTGCATACAGCAGCTATTATTGATGAAAAAGAAAATAAGAAAATTGTACCATGTAAACCAAGCAGTCTGATAAAGCCTGTACCGTTAATAGCCAACAGAGTTCCGGTAAAAGTTACCAGGTGTAATGGCCAGGTAAATGGCTTGCGCCGCCCTGTCTTACTCATCCAAAACCCGCAGAGCAGACCGGCAATAATACCGGCAATGGGAAACACTGCGGTTATGTTCGATGCAGACTTGATAGATAAACCAGCCTCCGTAATGTAATATGTGGGTAAATATGAGGTGAGAAACTGAAAGCTCCACATATCGCCTGCTTCAGCTATACTGAGCAGGATTACTTCCCTGTTTTTCAAGACACCCTTAATAAGGTTTTTTTCACTGTGCCCATTTCCATCGCTCCGATTTTCGGTCCGCAGCCCTCTGCCCCATATGCTCCAAGCCACTGCTATTGCTGCTACATAAACACCGCTTGTCGAGAGCGTCAGTCCCCAGGAATGATTTAATGCCATATATACTGGGACTGTCAGAGTAAAAGTAATTGTGGTGGCTATATATGGCTGCCTTATTTTAGGAAAATAGCCCCCCACGCCCCTGAAACAATAGGCTAGGGGGGCTATAGCCTGAATCTTACCTAAATTCATTAGTGGGTAACATCTTATACCCGGCGAATATTAGAGTTCCAATTGCGGCGGCAGTTCCTTCCAGCCTTTTGTCTTGATAAACTCATAGACTATACCAATTACCAGCCATACTGTACCAACCAGCAGGGCGGTACGATCCATGCTGCTGAAGACCCAGGCGACAATCAGGAAACCAAGCAAAGGCGCCAGGAAATACCTGATGTGATAACCGCCTTCAGGTGACCAGTTAGGAGTTTCGCCCAGTTTCTCGGGAGAATTACCTTTCTTCTTAACATAATAGAGCCAGATAACTCCAATGTTAAGAGCGGCAAACCCTCCGAGAGCGCCGTAATTGATAAGGTTTGTAATTTTATCAACGGTTAAGAAAATACCGAGAGCATATTCGAGGATAACAATAATGATGATATTATAATGAGGGGTCTGATACTTTTTGTTAATTTTTGCAAAGATGCTCTTGGGCAGCATATTATCACGTCCCATACCATAGAGCAGGCGCGCACCGGCTGCAGTGGCAACGACGTTAAATACACCCATGGCAAGTACGAATCCGGCAGTATAGAAAATTGTGAACCAACGACCGCCGGTCAATTCAGCAACGTGGAACAGGGCGGTATCAGCCCAGCCCGGCTGACTAATAAATTCCTGCCAGTTGGGAATAACCAGCATGCCAAGGTAACCTGTCACAAACATAGTAAACATCCCAATAATAACAGATGCATAGATAGCTTTGGGAACATCTTTCTTGGGATTGTTAGTTTCTTCTGCCAGTGTGGTAATGGCGTCAAATCCAAGGTAGCTCAATACTGCTACCGATGTGGCCGTTGCCAATGCGCTTACACTGGTGAACTGGAACGGTATGGAACTGAACAGAGTTCCGGTACCAACTCCATTTACTGCTATGGCATAACCCCAGACTGCGAATCCGGTGAAGACTACAAATTCACCGATAGCAACCATCCACAGACCCAGTTTAGCCATCAGTTCAACACCAAAGAGGTTCAGAAGACCCATACTGACAGCAAAAACCAACAACCATACTGCATAAGGGACTTGAGGGAAAAACTGCATAATATAGAGAGAAGCGCTCATCGATGTAACTGTCGGAATAAGTATGTAATCTAAAATAAGCACCCATCCAGACAGGAATCCAATATGTGGATTCCAGCCACGGGATACATAATTGTAAATCGAACCGGCCAGAGGATAGTTTTTAACCATAACTGAATAGCTCATAGCCGTGAAAATCATAGCAATACCGGCTAACATGTATGGTAGGGAAACTGTTCCTCCGGAAATCTGAACCAAGTAACCGAAAATGATAGCAGGTGCAATAGGAATCATATAGTTAATACCAAATGCCGTTAATTCCCAGAAAGAAAGAGACCTTTTTAGTTCCTGATGATATCCAAACTTTTCTAATTCCTGTTCAGCGCTAATCTTCTGTTGTGTTCCAACTGACATAGATTAACCTCCTTTTATTCTGCCTTTCGCATCATTGTTCTTTCTAAACCGATTACTACCTTGTAGTAACCACTCAACATGTTGTTAACCTCATAGTTTCCGGTATCAATCAACAAAGGATTACCGCCTAATGCTGTAAGTTTGCTTTGTGGGGCTATCACGATAATGTTGTCTTTACCCACTTCTTTCAGCACTCTTGGGCTGATTTGTTGGTTGCCTCTACCGAAGATATAGCCCTGGCCGCCTATTATGGTAACTACAATCTTGGTTCTTTTACCTTTGGTTAATTCTAACAGCCGTGATTCTGTTACATCATTGGCCAATACTTTTTTGTTCATGATCACATCTACACCCAATAAAGTATTTTGTAATCCCAGCTTTTGCATTACCGCCCTGGTTGTGGTTCCCGGACCAATAACATATACAATATCTTCTGCCATGTTCTCTATAACATCATCTGCAATATAATTTAGAGCTGTTGCTTCTCCTTCAGTTCTTCCGGATTTCAACCCCTGAACCAGTTTGGCTTCATGAGGCACTTTAAGATAGCCGTATAGTTTTGCGGTAACTCTTCCTTCTCTGAACGCAGCTTCATCAATATCCATTACTTCTGCATCATGAACTTTTTTAATTTTACCCTGCAGATACATTAGAGCTACTTCACCGGCATTTCTCGAATTAGTTGCATATACGGCTGAATGAATCTTGACCCCGGCAGGAATACCAATTACCGGTACGTTGGTATTACCTATGGCATCATAAATATTTCTGGCTGTTCCATCACCTCCCGCAAACAAAATCAGATCGGCGTTCATTGCCGCTAAAGTTTTGGCGGCATCTATAGTATCTTTGGCACCGGTTTTCCCTGGCTGAATTGAACCGAGTACTTCAGGTTCAAAGCCGCAATCTCTGGCTTCCTGCTCACCCATTTCGTGAGGGTAGGTAATTATATCAATTTCATCTTTTATTACTGCAAGTCGTTCCAGAGCATCCATCGCCCGTCTGGGTGATTCTGGGGTAGCCCCCAGTTCCAAAGCTTTTTTTAATATTTCTTCACCGTCACTGCCTTTGAGTCCGACTCTTCCTCCCACACCGGCTACCGGGTTAACTATTAACCCCAGCTTTTTTTTCAAATTCTATCACACCACCTAGCAGTAAACATATTTGCTTCAATAGAAGTCCAAAGGTTTTATGTGTTCCGCATTCCGGATGAATGCGGAACACAATAATGACCTTCCTTTACTTCCTGTGCTTTCTAAGGTAAGCCTTCCATGTTGTCGCCCATTTTTCAGGATCATCTAAAGCTGCTTCATCATTTCTCTTATGACCGGAAGCCTTATGAGGTGCGTTTATCACAAGCTCAGGAGTTTCATAAGCCTCCTTGCTAATTTGTTTGAGAACTTCATAGTACTCATCAAGGTCATCCACAGAGTATGACTCACATGGCTCAAGAGTCATCGGTTCGGGAATCTCCCATGGATGGTGGCTGAACCAATAATGTGGGATACCATAATCAACTGCACGGTAGTTAACTTCAGTTGTGCCCACACCGGTATCTTCCTTGAGTTTTTCCCAAGAGTAGCGCACCTGTTCCTGCCTGCGGTATCCGTTGCCTTGGTAGCATTCAGACAATCCGGGTATTGTGAGCAGTTTTTTCTCTAAATAGTTGTTGTTAAGCACAGATATGTCAGCACACTCTCTCAAGCCATCTGCACCCAGGTTCATAGTCCAGGCATAAGCCTTTAAAATAACCCCTGCAGTACCCCAAAAATCTCTGACCTTGCCGAAGCTCTCCGGATGATCATAATCCAGGAAATATTTCTTGCCATCAAATCCTACTGTAGGTACAGGCATAAACTTGGCAAATTCCTCCTTACAGCAGAGCGCACCATTAGCCGGTCCACTGGAACCGTGCGGTGTACCGAAGGTTTTGTGTACATTAAAGTGACACATGTCAAACCCGGCTTCTCTGGCTCTGGCAACACCCAGGAAGGCGTTGGCATTAGCCTGGTCATAGAAGCATATTCCGCCTGCCGCGTGGACAATCTTAACAAATTCATCAACCCTGGGGTTATAAAGACCGATGTCCTCGGGGTTGGTCATAAATATGGCAGCTGTCCTTTCCGAAACAGCGGCTTTTAATGCTTCAATATCTGGAAAGCCGTCTTTGTCAGGGTAGAGTGTGATAACTTTAAAGCCGGCAGTGGCAGGAGTAGCAGCATCACAGGGATGTGAGTAAATAGTGGTTATAATCTCATCCCGCTTGTCCAGTTCGCCCTTGGACTCCCAATAAGCCCTGACAATACTGGCTGCGGTATATACAGCGTGGTTACCTCCTCCGGGTTGGAAGGTAACCCGGTCCATACCTGATATTTCTTTGATTATCTGCTCAAACTTATAATAAATTTCCATAATACCCTGAACAGTATCCTCGTCCTGGCAGGGATGAAGTTCCGCAAAGTTCGGATGTGCTGCCAGATCTTCGTTAACACGCGGGTTATATTTCATGGTACAGGTACCTTCACTGATATCATTAGTGAAGTTTGCCCCCAGGGTTTCCTGGGTCAGACGTACATAATGCTGTAACACATGTTTCTGATCCATTTCAGGAAGATTAAGTTCCTTCCTGCGCATGCCGGCAGGAATGTCGGACAGGACATCACCGGCAGACTCTTTAATTTCATCATCGGGCATAGGAACCAGTATCCCTCTCTGTCCGGGAGTGGATAGTTCATATATGATAGGCTCGCACCAGCGGGCTTCATGATAGTCTTTCTTTAATCTAACAACACCCATATTTTTCACCCTTTCTGTGTAATTATAGTCCCTGGATAACTTGCTCCAAGGCCAGAGCCAGTTTCTTAATATCTTCCTTGGTATGGATTTCAGTTATGCAGTACAATGCACTCTGCCCATACTCAGGGAACTCCTGGCTGAGGTCCTTGCCGCCGAATATTTTATGCTCCAGTAAGGCTTTATTGATCTCGGCAACAGTCTTGCCGATGCCATCAAAGTTAACCACAAACTCCTTGAAGCTGGGTGACTTAAGAACAGGAACCTTGATACCTTTGATATTTGAAAGCAGGCCTTGAGCATACTTAACCCGCTGCATGATTCCCTCACCGAGGTCCCTGAAACCCTGTGGTCCCATCAGAGCCATGTAGACACCTGCGGCAATACCCCATAGTGCGGTAGTTGTCCCGATAAAGTCCTTGCCTTTTTCCCTTGATGCATAAGAAGTTCTTTCATAGAACACTTCACCGAAACTGTATTCCCCTTCTTGCACCGAAGTTGTTATCCCATAAAGCAGACCCGGATATTCGGCCACATACCTCTTGTCATCCCGGGTGCAGATAAAGCCGGCCAGGCCGCCGCCCCACTGCATATGAAGACCTAGCGGCTGATAATCACCAACAGCAAAGTCAGCGCCATAATCAGCAGGAGCTGCCAGGACACCAAGGGAACTGGGGTCAACCCCCGCGATTACTTCGGCATCGTTATCATGGGCAATTTTGGCTATTTCTTCACCCTGAGTTTCAATGAAGCCCAGGTAAGACGGGTTTTCGAAATAAACAGCTGCAGTATTGGAAGATATCTTTGCTTTTAAATCAGTAAGATCCAAAAGACCTGTATCTTTGTCATACTTTATTTTCTCAACTTTAATTTCAGGTTTGCAGTAGTTTTTGACTACCGACAGTCTGCCAGGACTCATGTTTCCGGCAACGAGGATTTCCCTGCGTCCTGTCATCCTCGCAGCCATACGGCAGGCAATGGCAATAGCATTTGCCCAATCATAAGTAGGCTTATTGACTGCCTCAAAACCAGTCATTTCACCTATCATACTGGCACTTTCAAAAAGCGCCTGCCACTTTCCGTGGTCCCCCTGAGCATCTCCTACTACATAAGCAGTAAGAAACTCATCACGGGTTATGATTTCATCAACCACAGACGGAACATAATGCTGCCATGTACCTGCACCAAGGAAGTTGGTATATTCCTTGCAGGACTTGTTTTTTGCGAGTAACCCTTCAACGTGTCTCCTCAATTCATATTCGGAAAGAAAGGGCTCGGGAATATTCATTTTCCCTTTAAATCTCAGATGATCGGGAATCTCCTTAAAAATTTCTTCAACACTGTCAATACCTATTTCTTTCAGCAGTTTTGTTTTCTCTTCCGGTACCGAGTTCGGTATGTAAGGATAGACCGGTTTGCTCATGTATCGTTCCTCCTTTTATTAATTATTACTGTTTGATAGTCATCATATTAGGAATGTTACCTTTTAGTCAGATGTTTTTACTCCCACCCCCCATCACTTGGTAGCAATCCCCCAGATGTCGGAATACCTTTTGCTGAATTTACTGCTTATACAGAAAAATTCGTGTAGCCAAATATGCAGGGCTCACCTCCTCATATAATTATTGAAGAATGTTGAAGTGATTTCAGTATCTGTGTTTAAATAATTTTATGATAATTTGTACAGTTAGTATTCTTATTTTACAACACTATTCATCGTATTATCAAATGAAATATGAGACAATTTTTGTTATTCCGGTCGATTTATGCAAAGTATCGTTAAACGGCGGGCAAAAATAAAAAGGACAGAGCAAACAGCACTTTGCTGTTTGCTCTGTCCTTTAACCTGAGAGATTCACTTCTTCATTGAAGTTATCACCTTTGGTGTCCTAAGTTCTTCAACTTAGAAACTCTCCAGAGTCTCGTCCGGCTGCAGTACTTTTACCTGAGAGTTTCAAGGCCGGTACAGCCATACCACCTCTTGCTCCTTCGGCGCCTTCAAAATAAGGTCTCTCCCGCAGCCTTCATCCGTCCTTATTATTTTTTCTTTGGTTACGTCCTGTTAACTCCCTGCATAAGAATGTTTCCCATGACAAAACAAAAAAGAACAGGGTAAACAACCGCTAATGGCTGTTTACTCTGTCCCTATGACCTGAGAGATTCACTTCGTTTTAGAAGATATCCCCTTTGGTGTCCTAAGCTTGTCAACTTAGAAACTCTCCAGAGCTACGTCCGGTTACAGTACTTTTGCCTGAGAGTTTCGAGGCTGGTTCAGCTGTACCCCCTCTTGCTCCTTCGGCGCCTTTAAATAAGGTCTCTCCCGCAACCTTCATCCGACTTTATTAGGTTGTTATAGTATAGATAAACACATACTACCCCAGTAAGTAGTTTTAGTCAACCATTTCCAGCGAACGGTCGTTTTTTGCAGTTGAACGGTCGTTTTTTGCAGTTGAACGGTCGCGTTTGCGCCTTTAACCGTACTTTTGCAGTTGCTTTTCAGCACATAAAAATGCAACAGCCGTGAACCCTTTGATTTCAAAGATTCACAGCTGTTTTTATGCTTTATTAACCCCCAAGCTTAAGTATGAATACTCTTGCCATGAACAGCCTCAGCCGCTTCCATCATGGCCTCAGCTAAGGTAGGATGGGCATGAATAGTTTCAGCAAGCTGCTCTGAGGTTGCTCCCAGTCTAACGGCGAGGGCTGCCTCAGCAATTAAATCTGTGGCATGAGGCCCGACAATATGTACCCCCAGAATCCGGTCTGTCTTCACATCAGCCAGAATTTTTACAAAACCATCGGTCTTACCGGAGGCCTGAGCTTTACCCAGGGCCATAAAGGGAAATTTCCCGGAACTGATATTTATGCCCTGTTCCCGGGCCTGCCGGCTGGTAATTCCAACACCTGCAATCTCCGGAGCCGTAAATATACAGTTGGGCACGACATCGTAGTTCATTTCTTTCTGCCTGCCCATAATGTTTTCCACAGCCGTAATCCCCTGTGCAGAAGCAACATGTGCCAGCTGAATCTTATTGGTTATATCTCCGATGGCATAAATGTTGGGAATATTGGTCTGCATCCTGGAATTAACTGTTATTTCATTCTTAGGCCCCTGTTCAATCCCGAGTTCCCGCAATCCAAGCCCCTCAGTATTGAAGGTGCGGCCGATAGAAATAAGAACTTTCTCTGCTGCCAATTCTTCACCGCTGTCCAAAACTGCGGTTACACTGCCGCTGTCTTTACGTACTTCGGCGATTTTAGCGCTTGTAATAACTTTAATTTTACGCCGTTTAAACAGGCTCTGCATCAATTTTGATGCCTCTTCCTCAATTCCCGGCAAAATGGCAGGCATCACATCAACAATAGTAATATCACAGCCCAGTTCGGCAAATATGCAGGCAAACTCACAGCCAATAACACCACCGCCGATAATCAGCAAGCTCCTGGGTATCTCGGTCAGAGAAAGTGCTTCATTGCTGGTTATCACCCGGTCCCCATCATAGCCCAAACTTGTTATCAGAGCCGGTTCTGATCCCGTGGCAATAATAATGTTCTCCGCCTCAATTTTTTCGGCAGTACCATCGTTTTTCATTACCTCAATCCGGTTAACGGAAGCAAGCATTCCTATGCCCTCATACAAAACAATTTTGTTTTTCTTAAACAGATAATTTATTCCTTTAACGAGCCTCTGCACTACCTGGTTTTTACGCTCCATCATAGCTGCAAAATTTACTGTTGGGTTATCTGCAGAAATGCCAAATTCTTCACTTTTTTTAACCATATGCAGTGTCTCAGTCCCGGCAACCAGAGCCTTGGTAGGTATACATCCCCAATTAAGACATGTTCCTCCCAAATCTGCCTTTTCAACCACTGCAACCTTTGCTCCCAGCTGAGCAGCCCGGATGGCGGCAACATATCCTCCCGGTCCTCCGCCGATAATTGCAATATTATAAGCCATTGCATCATCTCCTTTCTGCCTTATCTGCGCCCATCTAAATCACTTATCTGCGCCTATTCCAATCATCGGCTGCATATCTGCCGGCGCTTAACTCTGCTGCCATGTCTTCTTCTTCAGCTAGCGGCGCTGCCTCCCGAAGGCTGATTCCCAACACTGTCTCAAAACCATATTTAAAGCATTCGCACATTTTATCGTACTCAGGGCTATAATCTAAAATTTCACTAAGACATGTAGCTTTCGCCAGGAAATAAGATTTGGCCCTTTCTCGGAGCTTTTCGCTGCTGAAGTTTAAAACCGAAAAGAGCAGGTCTGTATCCATCTTTACCGGAATGGAGCCATGCTGAAGGAGACAACCCCCGCGTCTGGTCTGGGCGCTGCCCACCAATTTCCGGCCTCCCACAACCATCTCATACCATGAAGGAGCATCAAAGCAGGCGGCTGAATTAAATTCAGTGTGCTTTTTACCTTCAGAAAGTTCCGCCTGAACCCCTAATTCCGCCAGTCCTTTAACCAGACCTCTGCTCACAGCCAGATAAGATTGCAGTATCGAGCCCGCTATCTTTTGATTGTCTTCCGGAGCTATCACGCTATAGGTAAACTCGTCCTGATGCAGTACCGCCCGGCCACCGGTGAGCCTTCTAACTACATCCACACCTTCTCTCTTGCATGCCTCCACATCTATCTCTTGCTCCAGTTTTTGAAAATATCCCAGGCTGACTGCCGGCGGCGTCCAGCGGTAAAACCGGATAGTCGGCGGCGCTAACCCCTGCATAACAGAATTCATGACAGCTTCGTCAAAGGCCATGTTCATAGCTGCAGGTAAAGGTTTATCAACAATCAGGCGCCACTTCTCCATAATTATAACCTGCCATCCAGTGATTTGATTACCATGTCGATGGCTTCATCTATTTCCGGTTTGGTCAGAGGACGCGGATAATTGTAGATGACCCCTCCAGGTTTTTCATTATAATATGGGCGGTTACAACCGGAGCATCCGGAAGTTTCAAAGGCTTTTCCGTCTTTTAAATACTCTGTCAGCATTTCGGCGGTCAAGCCATAGTCAATCAGACGTCCGGAATAAAACCTGCAATCACCCGCCGGTATTATATCCATCAGGTAGTTGGCAGCCTGCATTCTCCGGTAACAATCAAGCTCAGGCGGCTTCATGCCCGCCATCCTGGTCCCGGGGACCGGAGTAAAAGCAAAGAGCCCCACTGTAACCCCCAGTTCCCTCATGTAGCGGATTATATTGACCATCTCTTGTTCTGTTTCCCCAAGGCCAACAATCAGGTGTGTGGATATCCGTCCCGGCAGGAGTCCGGCTGCGTCACTGATAAAATTCAGGGTATCCTGCCAGCTTCCTGATTTTGTCAGGTTGTACACCCGTTCACAGGCAGCGTCAAGCGCCAGTCCGATGCGGTCCACACCGGCTTCAGCAAGAGCCAGGATTTCTTCCCTGTGATTAACCTTGGTGGAGACACAGATTGGGATATCGGAATACTTTTTGATGTGATTTACCATTTCCTTTACCTGTTCAATCGCTTTGCTGCCATCTACAACTTGCAGGCAGGCCCGCTGCAGCTTTCCTTCTTCATGGGCTGCTTTAATCTGGTGGACCGTGTCCTCAATCCGGCACTGTGACCAGGTAACTCTTGATAACAAATCGGTACGGGAAGAAGCATTTCTTGCCTGTGGACAAAAACCGCAGTCATGGATACACCTTTCTCCACACATCATATAGGCAGTAGTAGGGAGAATATCAATAGCCAGTTTCCTGATTCCCAGGACATGTGCCGTACCCGCAGAAAGCTTAATCATAATACACAGCACTCCTCTCCCCTGATAACCTCAAGCCCCATTTCCTCCGCCATAGCCATGACTCCCGGAGTTGGCTGGACTATCTTATTAACTCCGCTGCGCACTGCCAGTTGGTCCAATTCAAACCTGTACCTGCCTTTAGGTCTCATACAGCCGAGGTTTATCGGTATGTCGGGAAAGTCTATGCGGGCTTTGCAAAGGATTTGGATGACCTCCTGTAATGGGGCCGGTTTCCTCTCGGCATAAAGAGTGCCGTCTGTCGGGGAAAACACGATAAAGACCAAACCCTTTACTCCCACTTCTTTTAGAATTTCCAAAGCCTTGTATTCTCCGCTGATTTGGCCGCCACGGAGCCCAATACAGATATGTGGAATTACGGTAACCCTACGCTGCAGGCGAAGATAAGTCAGGATATAATCCTCTACTCTCTTGTTCAGGCCGTAAACTTCCCTGATTGTTTCATTGTCTCCGACGAAATCAAAAGAAACAACATCGGCTAACTGACTGAACTGCTCAATCTCCTGTTCATCCTGAAGTCCGACATGAAGGTTTATCTGGCGGCGGCTGTCTTTGATCCCTTTAATGTACGGGAGATAATGTGATATCGGAACCCTTCCTTCCTTGTCACAACCACCGGAAATTAAACAGCTTTTAATCTCTTTGCCCAAGCTCTCCTGCCAGGTGCTGATTGGATCCATTGCCTGCAGAAAATGTCCGTTGCAGTGGGCACATTTCAGCATACACTCGCTGCCGGTAACACTTATGGACCTGGTTTTTGCCGGGAAATCAAGTTGTATTATATTTGGAAAATTTTCTTGTCTTACCTGCCAGGCTTCATTAAGCATCTGTTCCATAAGTAATCCCTTCCATTAAAAAGTGTTCCGGGTAAGCCCAATACTATTCCGGTTTATATTTCAGCACAGGCTGACGCGCCGCCAGGGTTTCATCCAGACGACCGACAACCGTATTGTGGGGAGCTTCTTTGACCAAGTCCGCATCTTTTTCTACTTCATCGGCAATTTTTAACATTACCGCAACAAACTCATCCAGAGTATCTTTACTCTCTGTTTCAGTAGGTTCTATCATCATCGCCTCTTCCACAATCAAGGGGAAATAAATTGTCGGCGGATGATATCCATAATCAAGGAGTCGTTTGGCTATGTCCAGGGTGTGTATGCCATACCCCTTCTGATTAGCAGTATTCAGCACAAATTCATGTTTGCAGATCCTGTCATAAGTGACGTAGTAACGGTCCTTTAGCTTTGCCATGAGATAGTTGGCATTCAGCACAGCATGCTCAGTCACGTTCTTCAGACCTGCCCCTCCCAGGGCTCTGATGTATGCATAGGCTTTAACTACAACTCCGAAGTTGCCGTAAAAACCATGTACCTTACCGATAGTCTGCGGCCTGTCGTAGTCAAGATAGAACCTGCCTTCCTTTTCTGCAACCACAGGTTTGGGTAAAAACTGTTCCAGGAAATCCTTAACCCCAACCGGGCCTGACCCCGGACCCCCGCCGCCGTGCGGGGTGGCGAATGTCTTATGTAGATTAAAGTGAATAACATCAAAGCCCATGTCTCCGGGACGTGCTATCCCCATTATGGCATTGGCATTGGCCCCATCATAGTATAGCAGCCCGCCTTTTTCATGCACAATTTGGGCAATCTCCTGAATATTCTCATCAAACAGCCCCACAGTATTGGGATTTGTCAGCATCAATGCCGCAACTTCCTCATCCATTGCAGCCCGCAGTGATTCCAGGTCTACTCCGCCGCGCTCATCTGATTTGACCTGCACTGTCTTAAACCCGCATACATTGGCTGTGGCAGGGTTGGTACCGTGAGCCGAGTCAGGCACAATTACCTTGGTTCTGCTTTCCCCCCGGCTGCGGTGGTAAGCATTGATAATTGCCATCCCTGTATATTCACCATGAGCTCCTGCCGCCGGCTGCAGGGTTACCTTTGACATTCCGGCTATTTCCGCCAGGTACTTTTCGGTATTGAACATTAATTCCAGGGCACCCTGAGCAATTTCCTCAGGCTGGTAAGGATGTATGGCTGCAAAAGCAGGCAGCCGGGACATGTCCTCATTAACCTTGGGATTGTATTTCATAGTACAGGAACCCAGGGGATAGAATCCTGTGTCAAGTCCGTGATTCAGTGTCGACAGTTCCGTAAAATGCCTGACCACATCAATCTCACTTACTTCAGGCAATCCCGGTGCCTCATCCCTGAGGTATTCCTGGGGAATCAACGCTGAAAGCTCCCGCTCCGGTACATCGGATTCCGGCAGACTGACCCCCCGCCGCCCGGGTTTGCTCATTTCAAAAATCAGCCGTTTAGTCATTAGAAGCCCTCCCTTCAATTCCAGCGATGGCTTTTACAAGAGAGGCCATTTCTTCCTTGGTCCGCTTCTCAGTCACACAAATTAACATGTGATTTTTTAACTCAGGGTAAAATCTGCCCAGATCAAGTCCGCCGATTATTTTTTCCTGCAGCAGTTCACGGTTGATTTCCTCTACCGGTCGATTCGTTTTTACTGTAAATTCCTTAAATGTCGATATTCCAAAGGCGGGGCCAACACCAATTTTCTGCAGCTCTTCTTTTAAATAAGCAGCTTTTTGCAGGCACAGTTTGGCCACATCTACGAGGCCGCTCTTACCCAGCATACTCAGGTAAATGGTAGCCGCCAGCGCACAAAGGGCTTCGTTGGAACAAATGTTGGAGGTGGCTTTTTCCCTTCTGATATGCTGTTCTCTGGCCTGCAGTGTCAGGACAAATGCTCTTTGCCCCCTGTTATCCAGGGTCTGCCCGACCACCCGGCCTGGCATCCTCCTCATGAATTTGCCGGTACAGGCAAAGAAACCCAGCTGCGGACCGCCAAAACTCACCGGGTTACCCAGTGACTGTCCTTCTCCAACCACGATATCTGCTCCATATTCCCCCGGGGACTTCAAAATAGCCAGTGATATCGGATCCACTACAGCTATATACAGGCCGCCTTTTTCATGTATTATATCTGAAATCTGCTGAACCTTTTCCAGGCCGCCGAAGAAATTCGGGTGTTGAATAATCACACCCGCAGTCTTATCATCCATCAATTCCGATAATGCCGCAGCATCTGTAACACCATCATTGTAGGGCGCTTCTACTACTTCTATATTTTGGGGTCCTGCATATGTCCGCAATACATCGCGGTACTCAGGATGTACGGTACTGGAAACAATTATCTTTTTGCAGCGTTTAATCTCACAAGCCATCAAAGCCGCTTCCGCCATTGCTGATGCCCCATCATACATAGACGCATTAGCCACTTCCATACCCGTCAGTTCACATACCATGGTCTGATATTCGAATATTGACATCAGGGTTCCCTGGCTGATTTCAGGCTGATACGGAGTATATGCCGTATAAAACTCCGACCTTAAAAGCATATGGTTAATCACACTTGGTATATAGTGATCATAAGACCCCGCTCCTAAAAAAGATACATACTGATCCAGGCTGCCGTTCTTTTTCCCCAACTCATCCATATGCCGTATCAGTTCCATTTCTGACAGCGGTCCGGGAATTTCTAACCCCCGCTGAAGGCGTAATGCCTCAGGAATATCTGCAAACAGGTCTTCTATCGACCCTGACCCTATTGCCTTCAGCATTTCCTTGCGTTCATTTTCCGTGTGAGGTACAAAGTTCATATTACTCCCCCTCCACCAAGAGTTTACCATATTCCTCCACGCTGAGTAAGTTATCTAACTCAGCAGCATCCGACATCTCGATTGTAAAAATCCACCCTTCCCCAAACGCTTCTTTGTTTATAAGCTCCGGGGTATCTTCCAGCACTGCATTGACAGCAGCTATTTTGCCCCCCACAGGAGCAAATACCTCAGAAACCGCCTTTACCGACTCAATATTGGCTGCAGCTTCTCCTGTGGAGTACTCTGCCCCCACTTCCGGCAGTTCTACAAAAACAACATCTCCCATAAGACTTTGGGCGACATCTGTTACACCTATTATCGCCTTATTGCCTTCTACTCGTACCCACTCATGATCTTTAGTATACTTGAGGTCCTTTGGATTTTCCATTCAGCTAATTCCTCCTTTTTATTCTTTGAGTTTTACATAATTATCTTCTTTTGTAAAATGGTGTTGGTACAATTTTTGCCTTGACACCCTTATTCCTAATATTCACTTCAAGTTCTGAATCAATAACTGCATATTCTGCTTTAACCAAAGCCATACCAATATTTTTATTGAGTGATGGAGCAAATGAGCCACTGGTCACCCAACCTATTTCCTGCCCACCCTTGCTGACGGTATATTCATTTCTGGGTATGCCTCTGGCAACCATCTCAAAACCTACCAGCTTCCTTTTCAGGCCTGCCTCTTTTTGTTTTGCCAGGGCGTCCTTCCCATTAAAAGCTTCCTTATTCAGTTTTACAAAAATCCCCAACCCAGCTTCTAAAGGACTAATACTATCTGACATTTCATGACCATAAAGCGGCAATCTGGCCTCTAAACGCAGGGTATCACGCGCTCCCAGTCCAATAGGGGCTACTCCTGCATCTTTTCCGGTTTCCATAATTTTATCCCATATTTTTGGTCCAAATTCGGGTTTTGTATAAATCTCAAAACCGTCTTCCCCAGTATATCCGGTACGTGAAATTATACTGTCTATCCCATCTACTTTACCATAATCAAACCAGTAATATTTAATGCCAGACAAGTCGCAGTCACTGATTTTCTGAAGAATGCTCTCCGCCTTTGGTCCCTGTAAAGCTATCTGGACTACCTGGCTTGAGATGTTTTCCACCTTAACATTCATACCTTTGACGTTTTTCAGAAACCAATCATAATCCTTGTCTGTATTGGCAGCATTTACTACTATGTAATAATGATCATCTGCCATTTTGTAAACCAGCAGGTCATCCACCACTCCGCCATTCTCATAGCACATTGGGCTGTAAAGGCACTGCTTTAGAGCCATCTTGGCAACATCATTTGTTACTAAATTATTCACGAACTTCAGAGCATCCGGGCCCTGCACATCAATCTCGCCCATGTGGGAAACATCGAAAATCCCGGCAGCAGTACGACATTTATTGTGTTCCTCAATTATGCCGGTATACTGTATCGGCATCTCCCATCCACCGAACTCTACAATCTTGGCACCTGCATTCACATGCGTCTCATAAAGAGGGGTACGTTTAATATTTGTCACTTTTTTACCTCCTTAATTAAATTTTTGTAAGCGACCTTGTTTTAAGACAACTGGTGTTGAAAAATAAAAAGACAGAGCAAACAACTTTCGCTGTTTTCTCTGTCCTTGCGACCTGAGAGATTTACTCCTGAAAGAAGTCATTCCCCTTTGGTGTTCTAATTTTACTTAGAAACTCTCCAGAGCTCCGTCGGGTTACGGTACTTTTGCCTGAGAGTTTCGAGGTTCGTTCAGCCATCTAACCTCTTACTCCTTCGGCGCCTCTAAAAAGGACTCTCCCACAACCTTCATCCGGAATATTCGTATGCAATTAGTAATACTTAATTCTATATTACATACGATTAAAGATAGTGTCAAGCTGTTTTGGTAATTTTTAAGCTTCAAATATTGCTAAATCATTTCCCAGGCCAAGGGTACAGCTTCTTTAAGCCACCATTCCCAAAATTCCCGGCGTTTCAGGGAATCTGAAGCCTCATCCCAGACTGCCCCATTGGCATAGGCAGCGGCAGCAAAAAAAGCGGCATCCATTTCATCAGGATTGACATCTGCATCTGTAAGATTCAGATTAATCTGCCTGGAGTCAAAACGCTCATTCCTGAGCACAGCATTAAGTACCTGTACCGCACTAAAGCCTGCTCCATGAACTACTTGGTTTGCCTGATCTTTATTCCCCATTTCAACTAAATGGTCCCAGAATAAATCCCGCTGTTTCCAGGCCTCGTTAGCATCAACCTGTCCCAGTAAAACCTGGTTTGCTAACTGAATACACCGTTCAGGCAGACTATTGCCGGGATATACTTTTCCCCAAAGCGGCAAAACCTTTTCAGTGGCAGAAATTGCCAGATTAACTCTTTTCTTCAACCCATCTGATCCCGTTTGGCGGGATTCACCCTTACCCGGGCCTAACTGTTCATATATTAACCAGCGATACCCCAAATTGAGATCATGTTGAGGATGGGCTGTCATAGCTTGATAAGCCAGGTTCAGGGTCTTACTTAATTCCTCGGGGAATGATGCCATTATGTGTCTCTCCTTACAAGTTATTACCACGCGGATGGTTTAATTGTACCACTTATTTTTTGTTCCCGCTGCTATTATTTCGGTACTACCAACACCGAACCATCGGGTCTGAATACCCAAACAGCACGTGGTTCGGCAACAGTCTGCGGCTTTCCGGTATAGCGTGCCAAAGCCCGGAAAAATCTCCTGCAGTTGTCACACATAGGCGCTGAAACTGCAATCGGTTTATTGGGGGCTGCAACTGCTGCCTGCTTTTCAGCATGGGACGCATGATACCGCCCCGGTTTTCCCTGGTCCAGGAGCTTGTTTGGCTGCAGGTCATGACCCATTTTTTTGCTTAGCTCCATTACAGCTTCTGTATTTTCTGCAGCCCTTGGGCCGGTAGTCCAACCGCTCTCAGTGGAGTTGCCCTCAACCGAGGCGGATGTTTTCCCTTTGGGTGCCGGCGTCATTTTCCCCCGCTCTGCTATGGCTGCCGCAATTGACTCATCTTCCGGCGTCCTGGGCCGACTGACTTTTTCCACCGGGGGCTGTTTAACCTCTTTATAGCTGCCGCCTTTTCTTCCGCCACCTACCCACACCCTTGACGGGGATCCGGCAGGTGCCTCTGCCGCCGCCTGCGCTTCCCCAGTGACTGCTGCCTTGGTTTCCCCAGTGACTGCTGCCTTGACTTCCCCAGTGACTGCTGCCTTGACTTCCCCCGCAGCTGCAGCCTCAGCCCCCTCGACAGCGCCTGCGGCAGCTGTTGGTGATACAGGTGTATTTGGTTTTAGAGCCCCCCTGACAACAAAACTCACCATGAGCAGGTTCAGGGATTTTATAATAAGTTCATCATAGACGTGAAGCTTTCTCGCCCGCTCCTCAAAGGCCCTGCCGATTGTGTCGCGAAGACGGCGGCCTCCCGGTTTGTCAGCCCTTAAATAATTGAGGGAAGACCAGTTTGGGGTACATCGGTCGCCCAATAATTCACCGGGAACTATGTCTTTTGCATCACTGTAGACAGGAATAAGACATCCTAACTGGGCCGTTCTGTCCGCCGCTGCAATTCCGGCAGCCCGGTAAACATTTTCAATTTGTCCGATAATCTTTTGGGCTCTGGGATTCCCGCTGTCAGCATCCTGATAAACCTTGTCCAGCTGTTCCCAACTGCTGACCATTCGCATAGCCGCCCTGTCATCAGTCATATTCCCTGAAGAGTCGCAAAAGCTGTCATAGTTTACCACAACGGTACTCACTTTTGCTGCAGCCTGTCTCTGCTTAGCCTTCAGGGATTCTCGCTGGGAAATCTCAGCCTCAATTGTTTGCAGATAGGCCTCATCGGCATCGCGTCCCAGGTAACCCGAGGGATTCTGCAGACGCCGCTGCACCATCATGTATTCCTGTTCCAGAGCAATATCATTTATCTGGGTAACATCAACAGACCTGAAATCTCCAACCGATTGTGCCACTCTGTCGGCTTCCTGCTCATATTCATCCCCGGAACCGCCGACCGATGACTTCGCCTGCAGCAAACGTACCACTGCCCGGTTCCCGATCACCTGCTGCAGGCCCAGGATTGGGTGTGCCGGGGCATTCACCGGAGCTTTCCCAGTGGTCGAAACAGATTGTCCCTGCTCCGCACCTTTGTTCGTTTTAGTATGGGTTATCCGGTAACCATCCAATAGCTTCACCCCATGGTCGTTAATCCAAAACGCCGGAAATACCAGTCATCATCCCGCCTGCGCAGCTGCATCAGCTCTCTGCGTGCATTGGTCACATCACTGTCCAGCAGCCTTAGCATAATTTGTCCAAATTCAGCAATTCCCCTGTAATATTCTATGACACAGGCTGCCCTGGCATCACTAAAGTGAAGCAAGGCCATGCGCAGGCGGTTATACATCACTTCCGGAACCTCCACATTATATGGGTGGCGGTTCCGGAACAGATGATAGACCACGGAATTTGGCTGAAGTATACAATCATACCCCATCAGCCAAGTACGCAGGCTTATCTCCAGGTCCTCACTGCCCCACTTGGTCATCCCACTGTCGTAACCGCCGATTTCTTCAAAAACCCCTCTTCTAATTGCCTGACATCCACCGGGAAGAACAGGGACCGCATAGGATTCCGCACCCCGGTAAGGCAGCCAGTCCATTTCCAGGCTGAGACCCCGCCAGGTACCGCCATACCCCCGGGGTCCCTTAGTTTCATTGAGACTGGCAAAAACAGGGCCGGCCATCCCTGTCTGCTGGTTCTCCAGGGGCTTGATTAAATCTGCCATCCAGCCAGGCGGAGTATAAGTATGCCCATCCAGAAATACCAGTACTTCTCCCTCAGCCGCCTGGGCGCCCAGGTTCCGTCCCCCGGCAACACCCAAACCAGCAGCCTTTTTAACTATAACCCGGCTGTCATTGGCAAAACTGGCGGCGGCTTTGTCGCCGCTGCCGTCGGTAGAACCGTCATCCACCACTATTATTTGAAACTTATTTTGTAACGTATTTGTTAAGATACACCGGACGGTATCAATTAGGTTGTCGCCCTCATTGCAGGCGGAAATAATAATACTGACTATGCCTGATCCCATATGTATCCTTATTGCCCCAGCAGCCGCCGGGCTTCATCAATAAAGCTCATGGCCTTAACTTCGGTAACCCCCAGGATTTCCGATATTTTTTGCGGTTCTGCCTCTGCAAGTTCCTTCACATGGGCAATTCCACTTTCTTTCAGGCGGGCGGCATATGTATCACCAATACCGGTTACCTCAGTCAAAAGACGTATCGGCGGCGCCACAGTTGGCAGGATGGTTGGCCTTATTGTCGGTTCTATGGTTGGCCTTATGGTCGGTTCTATGGTTGGCCTTATTGTAGGAATTAAATGTGCCATGGCAGATACCGCAAACCAGCGGAGAGGCACTGATGCGGCGCCAAGTTCCGGGGCATCTATAGTAATACTGAATTGCCCTATTGTTCTTTCATTGATGGGATCCAGAGTCGGTAGTATAGTTGGTAGTATGGTTGGTAGTATGGTTGGTAGTATGGTTGGTCTAATCGTCGGTGATATGGTAGGTTCCAGCGTTGGCACTATGGTAGGCCTTATAGTCGGCCCTATTGTTGGCCCTAACGTTGGCCCTATTGTTGGCCCTATCGTTGGTCTTATTGTTGGCCTTATAGTCGGCAGGATTGTTTCACTGTAAATCCTGACAATGGGGTGCAAAACCTGCCCGCGAAAATGGAGCTCCTGACCGTATTCAGTATACCCTTTATACTCCAAACCCAGGTATACAAAAAAGCTGTCACTGTCAAATCCGGAATCAACAGTAAGCTCACCATGACCCTTTTCATCAGTCACGACATTAATCCGGCCTGTCCTGGCAGCAGGGGCCGCAGACCCTCCGGAAGCATTGATGGTTACCATATTGTTATCTCCATCAACTGTCAGAGTCACATTTTTACCGGCTACCAGGTTTACAGCCCCGCCGGGGTTTTCGATAATGGTCTTCCCATTGACCTGAATTCCGGTTAGGGCGCGGTTCCATCTATACCCGTCGGCATCAGAAACATGTTTGCTGCGGTCGGTATCATCTGATTCCGGGTCAACCGGAGCCGGGTCAGTCTGGGCGTGCCGGGTATTATGGGGGTTACCCGTCACCCCGGAATGTGTTTCCCCAATGGTAATTCTTTTTGCAGTATTGTCAGCACTGACAGTGATACTGTTACCGCCTGCGATATCTACATTACCTCCGGGGTTGGATACCCCTTCGACGCTTGTAAGGGCGCCAACCTGGGCTGCAGTTGCGCCATGGGGGTTGTCCGTATCATTTAAATGGACTTCCAAACTCTTTTTCAGGCAGGTGAACAGGTAGTGCAAAAGGGGATTATGCTTGACAATATCCCTGAATTCCCTGGTTTTATTCTGTTCAACAGTTACTTCATTCCCGGTGATGTTCAGCACAGCAAGCAGCACTCTATGTTCCTGCCCCGTCAGGTAAGGTCTTACCTGTTCATCACCGGGATTCCAGTTAATCTCTTCTCCCTCAGACTCCGGGTCAGTTTCAGGAGGCTCGGAACTAACCAGCACCTCGAAGGATTCCAATATCCTGCTGTTACAGCAGTTTTCCTCACAGGATGAAGCATTGGTCAGACACGGCACCGGTTCTTTTTCACATTCGGCATACTTTATATAGATGTAGTTCAGGCCCTCTTTATAATTGCCGTGAGTATTTACCCTGCCGCTCCGGCCAACTATAATCTCATTACCGCAGCAGTCCAAAGCAGCTCCTGGCGTCAGGGCAACAGTCAGTCTGCCGTCACTTTCCAGCTGCGGCTGTTCCACTTCCAATCCACACGCAATACCTGTGCCATGAATCAGTCTGTTGCTTAAGCAGCCTTTCTCCATGTAATAGCGCTGCTCCATTTCAAAATCCCTGACCGTAAGCAATTTACCATAAAAGTACCGGTTCCGCTCAAAAGGATGCAGCTGGCAGTCTTTCATTATACAACCTCCCTTAATCTAAAATGAATCTCTCAGAAATAGAATCCCATTGTGTTCAATCCTTGGCTGCCTAAGTCAAGGTGGTATCGCAACCCAACTTGGTACGCCTTCCTATCTGTCCTGCTTCATCACCATCGGTCAGCACAGTGTCCTGAGGCATCACTGAGCCAACATCCAGACGCAGGGAAGGTTTGGTCAGGTAAGTGTTTACTCCAAGATAGGTATGCATATCAAGATAAATCCATGGCCTTAGAGCAACAACCGCCGCCTTAGTATAAGCAGGTTTTTCCGTATCAATAATCCTTTTAAGAGCCTGTATTTCGTTGTCTTTATTTACCTGAAACGGTTTTAACAGCACAGTGAAGGAATAGGGGTCATCACTGAATAACCTGACCAACAGCTCTCCGAACTCAGCTTCCGCCTGAGAACATTTTAGCTGAAACCGTTCCACGATAAAGGGTTTATCTCCGGTATAAACATTTATCATCTCTGTTATGCCTTCACGGGTTCCGCGTTTTTTATAGATACCGGGTGCCTTTTTAATCAGCAGCCGGAGCTTGTCTTCCGGCCAGTTCTCATCTTCAGCTATCGCTAACCATGTCCCCAGCCAGCGCAGGAAATCACCACTGACAGAATCGGCATCAAAAAATCTCTCAATATGCCCGATGCGGACCTCCGTCTGGGAGAAAAAGGTTTCAAACAATGAGAGAAACCGTTCCAAAAAGTCCCTGCTCTGCTCATTCTCCTGGTAAACAGCAGGTAAATATCTCAGGTAGGATGTGCGGGGAAAATAGGCCCGGATGCTTTTCAGAAGCGGACTCTTTTCCTTACTGCCGGTCAACTCAATTTTCAGCCAGAGATATCGGCCTGCCTGGCAGTGTATCAGGGCGTCTTTGGCATTGACTAAGGGAACAGACCAACTGAGACAGTTGAGCATTGCAGCCCTGGCTTCCAGATCATTGTCAGCTAAAGTGGCTGGGCAGGCCAAGAGGACTTCCAAATTGACCCTCTGCCCGTTAATAGTAAATTCCTTGTCATTAGATGTCAGGTAAGACACCTTCACCTGGGTATTTTCCGGAATTTCGGCGTCAATAACCAGCTTATGCCATCGCATTTCAGAAGCAGGGGCGGCAAAGGCGCCGGAGAAATACGTCCCCGAAGGCAGCGGGTTCACCGAAGACCTGAAATACGTCTGCACCGGCTTCAATATAGTTAACTCCTGTTTTTCCTTACTGTAAATATAGATTCGTTCATCTTTTTCTATCTGCAGCTTTTCCACAGCGCCCTCAAAAAATGGCACCATGTCCAGGAAATCGCCTGTTGGACTAAATTTATGGATGAAGCTTCGTTCCTCTATTCCCTTAGAAAGCCTGTAGCCTTCACCTATATATAAATTTCCGCCGCCATCAATAGTGATGCCCGAAGGCAGTTCAGGGAACCTGGTCCATTGGCTCTTTTCCCAGTCCCTGACGCCTGTGGCCAAAAACTTGATAACCCTCCTGCCGGCCGTTTCCAGGATAAACAGCGACCCGTCCGAAGCAATATAAAAGTTCACGGCGTCATTTAATTGTTCTATCTCTATAGCAGCAGTCAATTCCACCTTAACGTCAAATTCCGCCGCAAACCTGCCAGATTTGTCAAACTTAACTACTGCAGCCCGGCCTCCGGCAGGCACGGACCGGGCACCTGCAGAACTCTCGCTGCCGCTCTGCCGGACATCGTAGGGTGTGAGTATATAGAGGCTGCCATCCTTATCTGCCTGTACCGTTATCGGGTCAAAATTGCGCCACAGTTTCTCCTCAGCGCTCTGCGCTTCGGGTCCGGCCACCCACCTGATCTGCCAATTTATCTCAGCCAGGGCAAGTACCTTTTTCTGATGCCTGTCCGCAATATAAATCGTTCCCGGAGCCCAGGCTATCCCTTCCGGCCTGATAAACAAGCTCCGGATGCAATCTATGGCTGCAGCCCGTTTCTGCTTAACATCATAAACCCACACCAGACCCTCGCTGTCAAGGACATACACCAGACAGCAGGGTCCGACAGTAAAGTCCCGCATCTCCAGGGAACCAGGAAAGCCCTCCCCTGTAATCACCGTTTCCTTTATGTAATCCCTGGTCTCCTGGAGCTGCAGTCCTTCCCCGGTGACATCAATGTGTACCGGCAGACCCTTATGCCAGGCTGATTTCGTATGCAGTACCAAAAACTGATAATCATCCGATTCTGATTTATTCATCATATACCTCTCTTCCTGCAAGACACCTGACCGGGAGCAATTATTTCAACCTCATGTTCCCCCGAACATACCAGACTCTGAGGAGATATTGTAAAATTCCCCTCTGCGTCCTGTACGATTCCTGCCCCCTGGGCATGCAGAACCACATCTTTGATATAATCAACTCCCGGAATCTTTTCCAGCAGTTCAAATATCTCGGATTTATAAACACTGCGTCCAAATGACCACCCCGTTCCGTCAGAACCTCCGGAAAGAGGGTGTAAAAAGCTCTGCAGCCGTTCATTGACCTTTAATCTCAGGTTATCGGGATTGGCCCTCGAGCCGATGACCACTGCAGCGCCGACACTGACTACAACATACTCGGGAGGTTGTACATCCAGCTCAGTTGTGATTAACCTGTATTTGTTCAAGTGACAAAACACATTTTTCATAAATCCCCTGCTGGGTATAGGTCTCGCAGCATAACTGAAGGGAACAACTACCACAGTAACAACTGCTGGAACCGAATCTCCGGGATAATTAGCCAGACCCGTCTGAAAAAGGGGAATAGCTTTGGCTCTGGCCACTCTAATCCCAGGGGTGGCACAAGCCAGGCGTTCATAGTCCTCAGTGGTAACAGCCCGGTACCCCTGCTGCAAGCTCCGGCGAAGCCTCATCTTGGTCTCCTCCAGAAGCTCCCGGGATATGCCTCCTGAGGCCGGCTGCCGGTTTTCCACTTTAACAAGGCCCTCTGCTCTTACGGGGCGGAGGATTCTGTTAACCGTTCCGGCTGATACGTTACCCTGTTTACCGCCGCCCGCCCGGTAAGATATCAGCCGGATATTAAGTGTCTCCTGATTCGGTGAAGCCGGCGGAATAGCGCCATTCACTCCATCCCCGAAAACAATTTCACCACTCTCCGGAGTCAGCACAAAATGCTTGTCCCCGGGACCGGAAGCATCAAAATCTTCAACCACAAACCAATCCTGCCATAACAAAGGTCCCTGGCCACCTGGCTGCTCCGGCTCTCCCACCTGAAGGACCAGACTTGGGGGTATCACCGGAATTTTTTCCAGGGTGAACTTCTGGTGCGGCAGGCCGCTGCCTGACCCGATAAGGCCGTTGCCCGCCCACTCAGGCAGGTATGAAACCAGGCGCAAATTTTTACGTCCCTTTGGCATAGTCCCCCCTTGACGCCCAGGATCAAGATGTATGGTAATTCTGCCGGCATTCACGTTCTTTTCTATTTTACAGTCCGGCCAGTCATTCCAGAAACCACTGCCATCACAGACCTGAACATAATTACAGCCATACAGCGAAAGCCCTGTTGCGGTAAACGTATATTTCCGGCATCCCGTCCCTGAAAATGTGAATACCTCGCTAAAGGTCTCCTGCTGCACAGCGGGAACCGTGTTCAGCGCCACACTATCCAGCCTGGGTGACAGCTCGAATCCCTCCTCCCGGACTGTCGCCCTGATCCAGGAGCACTTTTCCGGGAATGGCTGGATAGCACGAGCCGCCCAATCACCGGGGGCCAGAAAATACAGGCGTCCTTTCCGGGAAAGCATCCCAGTCTCATCTTTAATTATTTGAAGGGGCGCCCAGGCGCCGGCACTATTTTTGACTTTCTTAAAGTATTCCCACTCAATTATGCCTGATGGAACGGTTTTCCGGGTTGCCCTGCCGTCAGTCACCGGATTTCCCCCGGCATCCCGGTAATCCTCGAAAACATTGCAGGTCAGGCTGACCTTCTGGGAAACCGGAAACGGCTTATCCCCGCTAAACCCAAGGTACAACCCGCTCCCCTGCTCCGCTTCTTCCCCAAAAGCCGAGTAGAACAACCCTTGCAGGCTGTTGGCCTCAGTATGGTCAACCCAGCCCCCTCCGGCAGAACTGATAACCTTTATCAGCTTCGCGGCAGCCATCACCAGGGGCTCCTTTGTTTCAAAAACTGCCTCATCTGCCAAAATACTTGTCCCCTTAGGAATAATCACACCTTCCCCGACTGTTCCGGCCACAGAAAAACACACCTCAACTTCAGCCTGAGAGGCCTGTTTTGGCCTGACGCCCAGCAGTTGGAGGAATTTCAGGTAATTCTCATCTCTAATCCGATTCAGGTAATACTGCTGCGTTTCAGCCACCCAGGCGAACAGTTCCAGAAATGTTATCCCCGGATCATGGGTATTGTGGTCTGTCCACTCAGGCGAAAATCGGGGAATTAGCTCTTTGGCCTTCTCCAAAAGCTGGGTAAAAGTCCTGTCATCCAAATTTGGTGTAGGCAGTGTCATCCTATTCCCCCCACTTTGGCTTTTACCCTGACGACATGCTTTCCGCTGTACACCAGAGCATTAGGCCCATATTCAGGCATTTCCTGATCTGTCTGGTTATTGGGGCTTATCCTGATCTCCTGACCGGACTCACTTCTGCTAACCATTGTCAGCACATCAACGTGGTCAACCCCGTCAATTCCCTCAAGCAGGGCAAAGAAATCCGAAAGACGCGGCAAACGCCCAAATTCCCAGCCCCGACCGTCCAAGCCCCCTGTCAGGGGGTGCAGCATGCCATCCAGTTCTTTTAACACCCGGTTCTCGACCAATGGAACCATATCTATTGTTTTGGCCGTAATAGCTGCCGAAACACTAATTTCCTGATAATCCGGACCAATGACCCGGAGATGCCGCGGAAAGGCAATTACATTTGCCGTATGCTCCCTCAGCCGCCTTTCCACCATCTGTCTGAGTCTCAATGAAGGCTTCGGCCTGCCATCTGTGCTCTTCGGAATAATTACCAGGGTCACCCAGCCGCTCTGCTGTTCTCCCCGGTCATTAAAATTGGGCAGGCACTTTACCCTGGCAATATTTCGGGACGCTTCCCCGGCTAACCATTCAAAGTCCTCCAGGGTCACCGCGCGGTTTTGATGCCGCAGCATTTGCGGGCCGCGTTCCATGGCCTCTGCCAGGGTTTCCGCATCCGAACCTCCGTCAGCGGGTTCAGGATTAAAGACACTATCCACAAAGGCAATGGAGGTCTTTAACCCCTTAATCTCTGCTCTGCCGACATTGCCTCTTAACCCGGCGGCCTCCCCGGCCCCGGTTTCGGTTTGGATAACCCAGGCGGTATTTGGATAAATTCCGTTAAGAACAGGGGCTGGCGGAGGAGTTATACTTTTAAATCTATCCCCGGTATCCACCGCCCTGATCCAATACAAATTCCTGCCGAACATCAGTTTACAGGTCAGGTCCGGCGGGCCGATAAATTCCAGACAGCCGCTTTCAGCAAAACTGCCTGTCCCGTCCAAAACCTCCAGGCTGACCCATTCACCGGTTTCCTTTTGCTCCCTGAAGTACTCCCACTTAAAGGCAGGCCGGTTATCTTCCCGGTACTCCTGCTCCTCAAGTGCAAAAAACACACTTATCGGGCCTTTTAATGGCGGAGTCTCAAAACCCAGGTATAAGGTGTAATGGGTGTCATCCAAAGGCTTAAAGGGCTTCAGACTGCTGGAGGAACCTTGTACCTCTGCCGTGATATCAGCGTAATTTAGATTATTTACTGCAAAGCATTTTTCCGGGTAAACCGAACCGGAGGCATACTTTATTTTTATTAAATTAATTCGAGGAGGATGGACCTCAGTGGTATCAATCTGCCACGTTTTGCCGTCAGGGCAGACAAACCGTTCCTTCCCATAATCACCACTGATTATCCGGGTCCGAATCCAGAGATTTTCCTGACCATTGACCACAGTAACAGAGATATCCCCCGGACAGTCAAATTCCACCTTCCCTGGCTGCCTTAATTTATCTGTATTGTCAGAAATTCCTTTGATGGCCTGCCACCCGGCGCCGTCCCAGTATTCCCATGACAACGCCAGGTCTTCATCTGCTGTCCCTGAAGAATCGCTTCCCCCAGTGACAGGCCGGAATACCCCTGTTTTGTCAAAATACTCCTTGCGGGCAGCTTCCAGAATATTTACGGCCTTGGTAACGGTAATAGGCTTTTCTGTCCCATCTTTTAAAGTGATAGTCAAGATCCCGGTCAATTCCTCCGGAGTCCTGCGCAACAACTGCTCCAGGGTGTCAATTTGGTGTCTTATCAACTGACCGGCAAAGTCCGGCCCAATCCCCTGAACCATACCCACAGGTATCGAATCAGGCCCATAGGCCGCCTCAAACTCCAGGGTAATTCTTCCGTTCTTTTTTGACAGGGCTTCCGAACTAGCCAGATAAAAGGTATCAAATACCCTGGGAAACCGGCCAAAGGGATAAACCTCTGCCGGTATCTCTATGGGAATATCATTGGCAAACATCAAATCAGGCAGTATATTGGGCCCCTCATCTGATACCGGCGTTTTAGGCAGGCTCTCGTTTACAACAAGCGGCTTAACCGCAATTTTTAATGTTCTCAGGGCCGCTTTTTTCAGGTAATCTATCATCAAGGGATTAACACTACACCTGAGCCAGCGGCTCTCAATCCCATTTATTTCCTTTTGCTTAATTTCCCCTAACTGATTTTTATGTAACACAATCTTCTCTGGAGAGGTATTCCGCAAATCAATCTCAAGGCTGTACCAGCCTTCCTGTTTCACTGTTTCACCACCGGCTGCTGTTTCCTGTTCCCCATAGTACTCCCAACTGACCATCTTTGGATCACAGAACATCCGGTTCCACTTCACTGAAATTAACTCAATCCCGATCCGGTTAGCAGCCTGCAGCAGGTCATTATTCCCCAAGTATATAATATGCTCCTGCAGGTTCTGCCCTGTAAAGAATTTGAAATCCCGGACTGCTCCCGGCCCGGATAACAGGTCTTCCGGGGCTTCAAAAATACTGTCCGGTTTTACAAAATAGGCTTTTACCAGCTTCGCCGGAGTTGCCATAATATTCCGTTCTGTTTTAAACACAACCGGGGCCCCACCGTCCGCCTTCTCTGCGGCCACCTGTGTACCCGCAGGTATCAGCGCCGGTTCCGCTGCTCCGGAACTCAGGTTAAACACTACCGGGGCCCGTGCCTGCTGAGCCGGAAGCAGCTTAACGTCCAGCATATTTAAAAACTCTATAAAATTTTTTTCCGGCACCTGATTTAACCGCTCCAGTACACCGGCAAACATTTCGGCAAATATCTCTGCCAGGGCCCATCCCGGGTCCTTGGCCTGAGGATTCCATTCCGGGGTATAAAAAGGGACCATCTCCCGGAATTGTACTAATATATCTTCAATGCCTCTATGATCAATTTTGGGAGTTGACATTAATCCACCTCCGCCTGCCAGTGATGTTGGCTTGTTCGTCTTCAGTGATGTATAGCTTAATTCTCTTTTAAATAAAACGGATAAACAAGATTAAATTCGTTGTTGGTACTGCGCACACAGTACTTAATCTCAATATCCAGTCTCCCCGGTTCAGCACGATCAGGAGCCGCATTGACCCCGGTAACCTCTATTCTGGGCTCCCACTGCTGTAATGCTTCGCGGATGCTTGATTCCATCATGCTTAATGTAGTTATACTCATGGAAGCAAATACAAAATCATGGATTCCGCAGCCGAAATCGGGACGCATGACCCGTTCACCTTTGGAGGTCGTCAGAATAATCCGGATTGATTCCTGAATATCCTGCTCATACTCAGACAGCAACACCTTCCCGCTCACCGCTTCTACAAGTACGGGAAACCTCCAGCCTTTCCCCAAAAAATCCTTACTCATGGCTACCTCCGCTTTACCTTTGCCAGGCTTTACCTTTGCCAGGCTTTATTCTTCAACCGGTTACTCAGGCATGATCATTTCAGCCAATGATTACAGTTGGCTCTCCCAAAGATATCGAATTGGGCGGCCCGCTCTCTGTGATCATGTCACCCTGACGCGCTGCCGGAAAGTTATTAATGAAAACTGTTGTACTGCCCATAGTCACCATGCCTCCCACGTGCGGGACCGTCCCCGAAACCAGGGGACAGGTATGAAAATCTGTAGTCGCCCGCCAGGCCGGTTTACCCCCAATGAGGACATTAACACTTCCCGGTCCCGGACTCAACGGGGTCCCATGACTGGTCACATCACCCATTCTTGCTGCCGGCGGCATAAATAATCCCCCTTTTGTTTCTCTGTGTACTCTGTGTCTCTGTGGTTTAATAAGCCTTTAATTAATCTTAACCAAGGCACCCTTTATTGTCAGGGTAGCTCCCGCTTTCAGTGTCATAGCTGCCCCTGCCTCTATCTCAATACTCTGAGACTTAATTTTCAGTTTCATACCGCTCTCCATGGTAATAGAGTTTTGGGCCGAATCAATTTCCAGCTTATTGGAGCCTGAATTGTCTTCTATCAGAATCTTTTCCGCACCCGCCGCGTCATCCAGAATAATTTTATGACCCGCTTTGGTGTGGATTTCCAGCCTCTCTTTCTTCTGCTCACTGTTGTCATCAAAAATTATTTCATGACCGCTCCGGGATGTGATTTTGCGGACATTGTTTTTCCCGTCAGTGTTGGTTTCCGGCGGCTTGTCCTGCCCATTCCAAAGAGCGCCGATAATATAGGGGTGACTGATGTCCTCCTGCTCAAAAGCTACCAGCACCTCATCACCGACTTCAGGCAAAAATAAGCTGCCCCTGTTATTTCCGGCCATCAGCGTAGCCACACGGGCCCAATAGCTTTCATCTCCGTCTTCCCTCCAGGGAAACTTCACCTTCACCCTGCCCATCCCGTCAGGGTCCTTATTATTAGTCACAATAGCGGAAGCCACTCCGGCTACCTTACCCCCGGTTCTCTGACCGGTATTCAGCAAATCATACAAGCTCATATCACATTCTCCTTGACACTGAATGTCGTCCGGTATCCTGAACTGCCAATACTGTGATTAGTTCTCTCTATATAATAGGTTTTGCTGAACTGCTTCCCCAGGCTGTCAAGCTCAATGTTTTTACCTGGCAGCAACTCCGGTATCCCGATACTCTCTCCGCTGCCCTTCACCAAGCCCTCAGCACGTCTGTTAAGAATTGCTCGGGCACGGTTATCGGCTTCTTCCTGAGAATAAACAGGCAGCCGCCAGCGCTCGGTAATTTTTTCGGATTCCTTACCGCCCGTAGCTTTACCGATTATCTCTTTCTTGGCTTTGGCATCCCATCCCCTGATTTCAACCTCAGAAACCTGTTCTCTGAGATTAATCTCCGGCATAAAACTCACCAAAGTTTTCCCCCATTCCAGGGTCAGGACGGAGGCTTTATCATAAGCCGGGGCCCTGAAATAAAGGGTCTTTCCAAACACGAAAAATTCATAGTAGTTCCTTTGGGCCAGTCTGGTCAGGAAATCAAAATCACTTTCCTGATCCTGTTTTACCTCAGGGTGTTTTACCCCGGTATCCTCAACTTCACTCTTTAATCCGTATTTCGCAGCAATTTTACCGGCAATATCACTGTCTTTAATATCAGGCGGCCAGGGCGGAGACTGCTTACCCTTCATCATTTTATTGGAAAGGTCGAATCCGCTGACTTCCAGAGAAGGCAGCCCGCCTGCAGGGTAGGTAACCTTGACTGATGTTATGAGACCAACCATTAAGGACTCAAATTTATCCGTATATCCCATTTTAATTTCAACCCCGCTTCCCGGGGCAAACAGCCGGTCCATCCATTTCAATTCCCGGCGGACAACATCATAGGAGTTGTCTACTACAAATGAAAACGAGTCAGCTCCTTCAAGAGTGTTATCAACACTGACACTGCTGATTTCAACACCTGAGCGGAGCAGCTCTTCCCCGGCAACTGTAACCTGAAAAGCAGGAGCATAAAAACTACGGTATTTTTTTTCTAAGTCAAGCAAATCCATCTTTTCACTCCAGTGGGGGAATAATTATTTCCTTCCCCGTAATTAATATCCTGGGGTTATTGATATTGTTGGCTTCGGCTATAATTCTCCATAACCCTGGGTCGCCATATTCCCGGTCAGCAATCAGCCAGAGGTTATCTCCCTGTTTAATGACTCTGTGTTTGGTCCGGTCGGCCGATTGCCTGGGCGGGCTCTGCAGCTGCTCAGTAATGGTCTTGTATTCCCTGAAGGTTACACTCAAGGTGGCCCTGACCGGAACACCGGAATCCAGAAACATGGTAAAGCGTTGGTTTACCCGCTCCAAAACAGCTTTAAACTCAAGCTTCCCCCAGATAAATTTGCACACCGGGGGAGCATGGAGACCCCTGTCGATATCAAGCATTGCTGTAAGTCGGCCTGAGTAATTCCTGACATCGGTCCCTTTTTCATAGGAATCAAAAAACAGGTCCATGGTCAGGGTGGCGGCATTCCCATTTACAAATGATGTCACCGGCGCCTGGAGACCCGGTATGGCAGTACTCTGAAACTGGTTGCTCTTTTCAATGGCATACTCCGTTGGGTTAAACAAAACCTTTACCGGTTCACCCTTGGGATTGCCTTTTTCATCCAATGCCTGCACCAAGGCCTTCTCCAAAGCCATTTATCGTCACATCCCTCTTCTTTCCCTCTCAATCCTCAGCTTTCGTTCAATTTCCCGGTAAACCCGGTCGGCAATCATGTCTATATCCTGTCTGCTATTGAGCCCAGGCGTCTTGTTGACGTTTCCGGCAGTACTGCCGGCATTACCGGTAATGCTGATATTTGCGGTACTCTGTATCTCCACCGGTGTTATCGGCGCTGCAATTTGATTGGTCGTACCCCTTAAGTGGTTTTGTTGTTGTTCAAGTCCTGTCTTATGATAATCCAGTACCGGAGCGGTTTCTGTCTCTGTAAAGTTCCTCCGGTTTATCTGGGACAGGCCATATCCCCGGCTTGATACCAGGTCTTTTCTTGTTGAAAAGTTGTTGTGAGACGCGGGAAATTTTTCAGATGTATGATCATTCTTATGAATCAATATGTTATTGCGTTGAAAGTCTTTTTGGTGAATTATAGGCATAATATCAGTAAAAATAATATTATCAGTGAAAGATGAATTGTTAGCCGCCGGTCTATGACCAGTTATAGGTTTATCATGCATTATAGGTTTATCATGAACTAAAAAGTTGTTTTGACTCCGCGAGCTGCTGTTTTTTTCAACAACAGAGGTATTGTAATCTAAATTTCCATTTTGGTGTATTGCATTATTTCGATGTGCTGCATTATTTCGATGTGCTGTGTTGTTTCGATGTGCTGTGTTGTTGGAAATTAAAAAGTTGTTTTGACTTTGCGAGTTGCTGTTGTTTTCAACTACAGAGGTATTGTAATTTAAATTTCTATTTTGATGTACTGCATTATTATGATGTACTATGTTGTTTCGATATACTGTGCTAATTTGATGTGCTGTGCTGTTTCGATGTACTATGTTGTTTCGATATGCTGTGCTAATTTGATGTGCTGTGTTGTTTTGATGTACTGTATTGTTAGAAATTAAAAAGTTATTTTGACTCCGCCAGCTGCTGTTTTTTTCATCTGCAGAGGTAGTATGATCTAAATCTCTATTATGCTGTGCTGTGTTGTTTTGATCTGCTGTGATATTTTGCTGTGCAGAGGCATTCTGATAAGCGAAAGAGTTTTTGATATGACGCATAATATGTATATCGCGAACCAATATGCTTTTTTGCTTCAAGCTGCTTACACTGCTTACACTGACTCTTCGGATTTCAGGGTTGCTTTGAGTCAAGCCTTGAATATGGAGAGTTGAAGTATTATGAATGAGAAAAGAGTTCCCTTCTAAAAATCGAGAGGCCATGCTTCTTGCCTGGAATAGAACTAATACCGACCTGCCCGCCATCGCCGCAGCGGGTTTCTCTCTGGGTGTTCGTCTATTCCCAACTGTACCTGATACCGGCCTGGGTGGGACAACAATGTATCGGACATATTCCCCGAAGCTTGGCCGCGATTCCGGCAGTCGGTAATCGCGCAGTCGGGGTCGGCCATAACCGGGAAATGCCTGAAAAAACAGGCTGACATCATATTTAAGGCTGTACTTCACCAGGGCATGTGACGCTCCGGTCCCAGATACAAAATTTGACGGCATTTCCCTGTATTTCAATAACAACAGGGCAGGCAGCTTCATAGTCCTTCTGGCGATACCATACTTACCGGTTATAAACTGTGAGAAACCGATGCTGTGAAGTCCAATAAAAACTCCGCCGGTAATTCTCCTGCATGCCCTCATCTCATAAAAACCTCAATACGTCTGACCCCTGATATTTTCCAGACCTCTCCGTCTCTGTCCAGAAACGCCTGATAGTCATAGCCAACCGCTTCTCCCGGGGCCAGAAAATACGCCATAGCCCTGTTTTCCGCATTATACACCCAGGGACCGATTCTCAGGACACCGACGGAATCGATTTCCGGCTCCATTCCGTTTATAGTGTCTCTTAATGAGAAGATGTCACCCTCTGCGCCTGCAAAATAATCAAACAGAGCTCTCTTTATGGCAACACCGTCTTCCAGATTAAGTTTTGACCAGCTTCCTTCACTATTCTCCATTATTAAGCACCCATCTCTGTGATTATTAAGGACAAGCCCATCCCGTGACCTGCACTTCGTTGACAGTATCCTGTCCATCCCACTCGTAATAATAAGGGCTTGAGGGGTCTCTATGCTGATAAGCCGCCTTGACGTATTTCTTGATTTCAGCCTCATTAGCTACCCAGGCGGAACCCTTTTTAGTCCTGAACTTTGGCGCCTGTTGGGATAAACCATGCCTGATACCGTATTCCTCTGTCTTAATCCAGGCTTCGTATTCCTTTTCCAGCATTGCCATGGCAGCCGGCTGCCCCTGGTGAATTACTTCGTGATAAAAGGTAGCCGCTGCCTCAGAGTCCGCTTTCCCGTTCCTGACCCAGATTTCTTTGGTAGAGGGACTGGCCAGACCGTCAACTTCGTACTGATGATTCTTAACAAATGTTCCCTTGCCACCGGTAAGTGTTTTGTTATATAATTTCCACTTCCGCACAATCTTATCAAAACTGTAAACCTTTGATTTATCCAGCTTGTCGACAACCCATTTATCCGTCGAACCACACAGCTCTTTGATTACCCCCGATTTCGTCCAACAGTTAATCCTGGGCCGGTCTCCTGACTGCTGCACCACATGGGTCAGTTCATGGGCAAGCAGTTGTTGGCCACGACTTGTCACCATATTGTATCTCCCGCTGTTAAAAAACACATCCTTACCTATGGTAAAGGCTTCGGCATTCAACTGCTCAGCAGCCTTTACAGCAAAGGAATCGGTATGGATACGCACCTCGCCAAAATTACGACCAAAGCGCGGTTCCATGTAGGTGCGGGCTTCCCGGTCCAAGGGCTGCCCACTGCCGCTACGGGACATTATCCGGTCGGTCACCCCGGCCCGGTCAGCCCGTGGCCTGGCACAGTCCCGGGATTTCTCCTGAATTCGTATATCATTCAAAAATCTCTGGACGTAGCGATTCCCGTGTTGTGACTGCATCTTAAGTATGTTTGAAGAAATGCTGCCGGATTGGTCTGCTGAACGCACGTGCTGCCGAACTGAAAAATCGTTATCGGTGGAATGCCTGATTCCGCTGCTTTCCCGGTTCATCCTGCTGCTTTCCCGGGAAATCTTACTGCTGTCCCGTGCCATCATTTGCCTGCCTGCTTCCTGCACATATTCCCCTCCTAACACAATGGATTGGCAAACACCTTCACTTTTTTATCCTTTTGTCAAACCATGATGAGTGAGTTCAATAGTTTCCACAGCAATTGTATTACTTTCGGCTTTCAATTCAGGGCCGTTCCACTTTACCGGGTAAGCCTGGGAGAAATTCCAGCGCCACTTCTCGTTACCGGCAGCATCCAGCAAAATAACAGACCCGTTTTTCCGCTCAATCTTCCCTGAGATTACATCCCGGTGCCACTTCCAAAACACATCCGAATCAGTGATACCCCGTTTCAGGGTCAGATTGGTGTGCTTGGTGATTTTAGGAAGTTTATGCACATATTCATTAACACCGCCTTCACGGTATTCCTCAGTTTCAGTTTCGGCCTGCAGGCCGGAAACCTCAGAAAACCCGCCTGCGATAAGTCCGCCAATCTCCACTAAAAAGCTGAAATTTGCATAAGGATCTTTTCTGATGCCAGTGGCCATCCGATTTCTCTCCTTCACCGCTCAAACACATTTTCCGGTTCCCTGCTGAGTTTCCTGTTTATCCTTGAAATCTCTTCACACCACCGTTTTCTGTCACCATGCTCTAGCTGCATAATTTCATCATGGGGCCAGTGAAAGTAGTATGAAATAAAGGCTACCTCCTCATAAAGGCGGTCCAGGGGGTAGCCGGTTATTCCTCCCCCCAGCCGGCTACCTCCACTTCAAATTCCTGCCCGCACTTGGGACAGGCCGCCTTTATGGCCGGTGTCCCGATTTCATTTATCTGTTGGTAAAGATGCTGCAGATAAGCCAAATCTGTTGCAAAAAGACCTTCGATAATTCGCGGATTGACAGCCGGCAGATCTCCCAATTTGGTAATTACACGTGAAAGCAGGATTATTGTGAGATAGGCAGGATTCTGCTGCACCCTGGGGTCTTTCAAGGGCAGTATTTCGTCTGCTGCCGTAGCAAGGCGAATAACCCCGCTGCGATGCAGGCTGCCGTGTTCATCCACATAACCTTTTGGGAGAGTAAACTCAAATTCAGTTTGAAATGCCATGTTTCAAGATTCCTCCTTAAGCTCAGCACTGATGAATTTCAATCTGACTGATGAATTTCAATCTGACGTTAGCTGACCCTGGTCATCCCCTCATGGACAATCTCCAGGGTTTCAATAGCAACGTCATTTCCCTTGGCATTGAAGTCAGGGGGGTCGTATTTGGTGGGCCAGGCATTGACAATTTCCCACCGTGCCTTATCACTGCCAGCTTCATCCACAACTATTATGGATATGTTTTTCCTCTGGACATTACCGTCAATCACTGCTTTATGCCAGTTGTAAATCTCCATGGAGTCGGTTATCCCCCACTTCAGAGTAACATTCCCGTACTTGGTCAGTCCGGACAGCTTACGAACATGTGTAGGGTCACTGCCTTCACGGTAATCAATGACATCAACCGTAGCATCAAAACCGGTGGCATCACTGAAACCGGCCTGTTGAATCCCGTCAATTTCGATCCTGAAACGAAAGTTCCTTAAAGGGTCTTTTCTCTGCCCTGTGGCCATAATAATTCACCTCTAATTTTATTTTTAGATTTCCGTAATGTCTGACCCGCCTGCGACCTGGGCAATGCGGAAGATTACAAATTCGGCAGGCTTAACCGGGGCCACACCTATCAGAACTATCAGCCGACCGTTGTCAATATCGTCCTGAGTCATGGTTGTCCGGTCCGCCTTGACAAAAAAAGCCTCTTCCGGTTTAGCGCCCATCAGGGCCCCATCACGCCAGACCCTGGTCAGAAATTCCGTGATGGTCCGTTTCACCCTGGCCCAGAGTCTTTCATTATTAGGTTCAAAGACCACCCACTGGGTCCCTTCCTCAATGGATTCCTCCATAAACAGGAACAGCCTGCGAACATTAATATACTTCCACAATGGGTCACTGGACAGGGTCCGGGCCCCCCACACCCTGATGCCGCGTCCAGGGAAGGCGCGAATACAGTTCACCCCTCTGGGATTCAGCACATCCTGTTCACCCTTGGTTATTTGAAATTCCAAATCCATTGCGCCCCTGACGATTTCATTTGCAGGGGCTTTATGAACACCCCTTTCGGTATCACTCCGGGCATAAATGCCGGCCACATGTCCACCTGGCGGGCACAGCCTGAGCAGCCCCACTCCCGAATCCACCACCTTCAGCCAAGGATAATAGAAGGCGGCATATTTGCTGTCATTACTGTTGCGCGGATTTAATGCAGATATATTTGCTGAACTCTGGGCAGCATCAATGATGGCAAAACGATCTTTAAGGGATTCACAGTGGGTAATCAGCGCCCCTGCCAGCCCATCAACAGCCAGGGCATTGGGAGTATAGATAATGGAAATCTCATCAACCTCGGCAAAACCGGATAATCCTTTGCGTTTGCCCGGCTCATTAGTATCAAATCTCTCATAATCACCCAAAACAAGTTCCGGAGCCAGGTCAATTATCCTGTATGCAGAGGTGTCATCAGGTATAATCTCCCACTCCAAGTCCAAAGTGACAACCCGATCGGCGCCGTCATAGTCGGAAACTGCGCGCACCTGACCCTTGCCTGTCCCTCCGGTAATCTCAAGACACATTCCCTGATAAGCATCATCAGTAGCTGCGGCGCCTTCATCAAGTGTGATATTCCCTGCCCCCGCATCCATAACGCTGCCTTGCCAAACCAGCGAATCCAGCCCATCCCCCAGGTATGCCAGCAGGTAGACCCGGTATGTGGAAGTAATATCCGGAACAATTGTCCAGTCTGAATCCACTGTCGCAACCCCGGCAGCTCCGTCATAATCAGTAACTTTACGCACCTGGCCGCTGCCTGTTCCCCCGGTAATCTCAAGGCACATCCCCTTGTAGGCATCATCGATACCGGAAGCCCCGGCAGCCAGGGTCACTGTCCCTTCCCCGCCGCCCCGGGCTGTGCCGCTGTGCCCGGTATCGGGCATAGCTCCGGAATCGCCTGCAGCCAGACTCCACCTGACGAGATTGGATATCCCATTAATCCTTTTTTCATAGTAATCCGGTGAATTTTCATTAACGGTAAGATTATCAAAAACCTCTGTCAGCGATGGCCGCGGGGTGGAAACATTATCAGTTTCCGGGTCAAATAAGTTTTGAGGCGCCTGGTTCCAATAGAATAGGCCCACCCTGAACCCGCCAAAGGTACCCGGTGTTATCTTTACTGCTACCCGGTTCCCCCAGGCTCCTTCGCCTACAGCTGCAACTGTAAGAACATTTTCTGTTTCCTTTTGCAGTTTTAACCAGGCCGTCTGGGAACTTGCTTTGACAATTCTTCCTATATAGCATCTCTGACCACCGTTTTCAAAAAACCCCTGTACTGTATAGGGAAGGTATTTGTCAGCCCCACAGTAACCGCCGAATACCCGTTGGAATTCAAGCCAACTGGTAACTAATCCGGGAATGGTCGGACCCCGTTCAGTTTCACCGAGAAATCCGGCCGTGCTCGTGCTTACTCCCTCGATAGGCTTCCCGCCAATTTCAATTTCTTCGACATACACTCCGGGCGATAAGTATTCCGGCATCTCCTTTCCTCCTCTTCATTAGCCTTCACTGACATCCGAACCGCCCGCAAACTGAGCGATGCGGAAAATAACAAATTCAGCCGGTTTAACCGGCGCGACACCAATGAGGACAATCAAGCGCCCATTATCGATATCATCCTGAGTCATCGTGGTCCGGTCAACCTTGACGAAAAATGCCTCTTCAGGCTTGGTTCCCATGAGAGCCCCATCCCGCCAGACCCTGGTCAGGAATTCCGTCAGGGTGCGCCTGACCCTGGCCCAGAGTTTCTCATTGTTGGGCTCAAAAACCACCCATTGGGTACCCTCATCTATCGATTCTTCCAAATAGATGAATAACCGGCGCACATTAATATATTTCCACAGGGTATCACTGGAAAGGGTCCTGGCCCCCCATATCCGAATGCCTCTTCCCGGGAAGAAGCGGATACAATTGACACCTCTCGGGTTTAAGATATCCTGCTCACCCTTGGTGATTTGAAATTCCAGGTCAACTGCCCCACGCACAACCTCATTTGCCGGGGCTTTGTGCACTCCCCGTTCGGCATCGGTGCGGGCATAAATACCGGCCATATGTCCCCCGGGGGGAACTAACCGTCTCATCCCGGCAACAGGATCAACTACCCTAAGCCACGGGTAATAGAAGGCTGCATACTTTGTCTCGTTATCACTCCTGGGGTCAAGTGAGGCTACGCCTGCCGACCCCTGGGCAGCATCAATCAAGGCAAACCGGTCTTTGAGATTTTCACAGTGGGTAATCACAGCCCCCACCAGACCATTTACTGCCTGGGCATTAGGGGAGTATACCAACGATATCTCATCAACTTCGCTAAATCCCGATAACCCCTTGCGCTTTCCGGGTTCATTGGTATCAGTCCTGGTATAATCAGCCAGGACCAGAGGCCCGGTCCCGTCATCTCCCCCGGCAAGCCAGGTTACTGCCAGAACATCCGGAACGGCGCCGGAATCACCCGACTGTTTAGTCACGGTAATCAAGTTTGAAATCCCGTTAACCCTTTTGGTATAATAATCCGCTGATGCCTCAACAACGGAGAGATTGTCAAACACCTCTGTGACAGCCGGGCGCGGCTTGGCAGTCAGGTCATTATCCGGGTCATATAATGAAACAGGAACATCCTTCCAGTAAAACAAACTGAGTTTAAAGCCGCTGAAGGTTCCCGCTGTTGCTTTGACGGCTATCCTGGTCCCCCATGAGCCCTCACCGACTGCAGCAACTGTCAGGGCATTGGCTGTGCCCTGCTTGAGTTTAAATGAAGCGGTCCCCGCGCCTGTTTTAACAATCCTGCCAATAAAGCAGCGCTGTCCGCCATTGTCAAAAAACCCCTGAACAGAATAAGGCAGGTACTTGTCAGCCCCAAAATACCCGCCAAACACCCTCTGGTAATCAAGCCAGCTGGTAACCAGGCGGGGTATGGCCGGCCCTCTCTCGGTCTCTCCCAAAAATCCGGCAGTACTGGTCGAAACCCCGGCAACCGGTTTGGCCCCAATTTCGATTTCCTCAACATATACACCAGGTGATAAGTATTCCGGCAATTCCCTCTCCTCCTTTTTTTCTACCGGTCGAATTTCAAAGGACTATCTTCCCCAGGGAGGCCAGGCCTCCTTCACAGACTTCCACCTCCCGCACCTCTGTCTGGTAACCCGGACAGCTTAAGTTTAATACTGTCAGGAATTTGTCATTTTTTAATGTCCTGAAATAAACAACATATTCTCCCCTGCTGCTGGTCTCGGTTTTCACAGTGCTATCCGGTATCAGCAGAAATAGGGGGGTATTCAATAAATGCTTAAACTGCAGGGGTTTCGTCAATTCAAATGGTTTGGAGTTATTTTCAGGCAGGGGGGCGGCAATCCGGCAAAATTCGGTATGTGACCGGTTGGAATCCTTGAGCGCCAGGTAATCCCCGCTGTGCAACAACCCATTTATGCCAATCAGCTTGATTAACGTGTCTCCGGCATCAGGAGCAGGATTACCTACTCTGGCTTTGACTGCAGTCTCCGGCAGCATAATTTCCGCAGATACCCCGGCCCCGGGTATCCCCTGCCCAGTCTGGTCATATACCATTCCGCGCAGCAGGGTGGCTCCATCCGGAAAAGGATATCCCGGATTCGGCCTAAGCGTGATATTAGCCACAGGACTTCGCTTATCAAGAACTCCGGTATCTACAATAGTTTCCGTATCAAAATAATAATCCGCCCGTACCGCCACTTGATATACCCCGGAAGGCAAATTAGAAAAGACATGATACCCGCTGGCGGTTTTAACCGCATTGCAGCTGCAATCCCTGATAAAAACGCTGACCCTGCCGGCAGGGTATCCGCCGGTATAATCATCTATCAGCCTGACAGCAAGGGAAACCTGGCTGTGGGTCTGTTCTAACAAATAACGGTCACTCAGATAACAGTCACTCATAAATATCACTCATTGGAATCATTTCCTCGTTTCTGTCTTGTAGTACTCTGTTTTTTGCACCACTACCCGCTGTGTTTCCACAGTCCGTGCCGAATCAATGGCCACCGGTGTAACCAGGTAACCTACTGACGGGTGGTAATGACTGGTAGGAAAAGAGGTCCAGATCTTGTTGAGTTCTTCCATTGAGAGGGAATTCAGGGTTATCCGGAATTCCTCATCTACTCCTGTTAAATTCCCCTGCAGGACCGACCCCCGGAGAATAGGGTTATCATAAAGGACACGCATCGCTCTACCTAATATCCGGTGTTCTTCCAGAGTCCGTTCTGTAAGGTCAGGAATCTGGTTGGCAGCATAGGTCGTCAGAATATAGTACAGATCCACAGTAAGCGGCGGCTGGCGCAGTCCTGATAAATGTTCCTGTAAAACCTCCCTGTTTTTTAAATAGGCGTTTTCGGAAACGCTGTACAGGAACAGGGTTAACCGGATACTGTGCCCTTCCACATCGGCAGGAGATAAAAGGTCAATGGAATCGGGATTCACCAAATCGCTCATATTATCTCTCAACAGCTTAATCAAAGTCTCCCCTACATCTGCAATAACAGTATAATCACCCATATTTCTTATACATCTCCCTATATCTCGGAAATAGAACTCTTTTTTATGTTCAATACTGTGTACCTTGAACTTCGCATTTCCGCCAGCATTGGCTCCGGAAATGCCTAGTCAAGGCATGCAAAGTATTGCCCAAAGTCCTCCGGCATGCAAATTTTCCCCATCTTTTGGAGTTCACGTTTGGTAGCCCGGATAAGGTGTTTCATCTCTATCTCAGGTGAAGCTTCCGCCGCCATAAAGGCAGCAGTCAGAACAATGTTTTTGATATTACCGCCAGTAATATTGTACTTCCGGGCCAGAAACCCCAGGTCCAGGTCACCGCTTCGCGGCGCTTCCGGGGGAAACATAACCTGCCAGATTCTTTCCCGGTACTCGTCGTTGGGAAAGGGAAACTCAATAATAAACTGCAGTCTCCTGACAAATGCCTGATCCATATTTTTACGCAGGTTGGAAGCCAGTATGGTAACTCCGTCATATTCCTCCATTTTCTGCAGAAGGTAAGCTGTTTCTATATTAGCATACCGGTCATGGGCATCTTTGACTTCAGACCTTTTTCCAAACAAGGCATCTGCCTCGTCAAAAAATAGGATGGCATTACTGGTATACGCTTCACGGAAAATATTCTGCAGGTTTTTTTCCGTTTCTCCTATATATTTGCTGATTATCTGTGATAAATCAATTTTATACAATTCAAGCCCCAGCTCACCCGCTATAACCTCAGCAGCCATTGTCTTGCCTGTTCCCGGAGGACCGCAGAACAAGGCGCTGAGACCCTTCCCCGATGATAGTTTACGGTTAAACCCCCAGTCTCCGAATACAATGTGCCGGTATTTTACCTGCCGGCATATTTCACTGAGCTGCTGCATCTGATCATCCGGCAGGATAAGTTCTTCCCAGGAATACCTGGGAACAACCTTTTGCGCCAACCGGCTTAACTTCTGATTTGACTGGCTGCGGCAGGCACAGTTAAGGTCATCCCAGTTTATTGCGCCCTGACCTTCGGAGCGCCAGCCTGCCAGATCTTTTGCCATAAAATAAGCATCTCTGATCTGCCCCGGAGTGAACCGGAATTTTCCGGCCAACTCCCCAAAGTCTATGCTGCCCTCCAAATAGCCGCCTCCGCTGATTTTTTCCCACACTCTCTGTCTGGTCTTTTCGTCAGGAAGGGGAAGTTCCAGGGCTGCAAAAAAACCTGTTCCTGACATGCCCTGAGGTGACCAGGGCCGGCTGCTAAGTAAGAAGGTAAGCCTCGTAAACACCCGGCAGACATCAAGAACCAGCTTTATATTGGTCTTATTTTCGTCAGTCTCATCAACCAGCCTGTCGAAATTCTCCAGACACAGCCCTGCCTGCTGCAGCAGCGCTTCCCGGCCCAAAACCCACATTATCTCTCTAAATGGCTGGCTGCTGTCCAGCATTTCCCCTGCATCTGCAATGAGGATTGGCAATCCTGCGTGATAACAGACAGTTTCTGCCAGGGTCTGCTTTCCTGCGCCGTAACGCCCCGAAAAATTAAGAATAACATTCCGGCCCTGGGAGCCGTTATTATTTAATTGATAGGCCACACAACCCTGCAGCCTGTCAATTACCTCCTGCTCAATGTGAACTTCAGCCGGCCCCTCAGGAAAGGACAGCCGGATAATTGAGTTCAGCCTGGCATCCGGTTCTCCGGATTCCAACAAAAAGCCGGTTATCCGGTCATCCAGCTTAAGGAATCGTGATAGCAGCGGACGCATATTGTCAGGAACCTTATCACCGATTTGGAGCAGCCCGTATTTTACCAAGGGCGCCTCATGGCCAAAGACAGACCGGGCCTCTGCCTTTTCTGCTGCCGTATGGCAAAAGAGGTTAATAGCCATGCCTACACAGGGCTTTTTGCGGTTTATGTCATCCTGCAGGTAGGCATAAAGTTTTTCGTACTTGGAATCAATTTCAGGAGCCAAACAGATCAGCAGGCAGAATTCTTCAAATGAGGACAGGTGAAACAGCCTCGACAGATGATGCAGTGACAGATACCCTCCCTGAGCAATAGTGGCTGAGCGGCGCTTCCGAACTTGCAGCTCCAGATTTCTTAAGGCTCCTCTTAAAAATCCCGCCTTGTTGTCATCATCGCCGGGCCTCTGATCTTCCGAATGCGGAGCAGTAGAACCAGCTAACAATCCCTCAATCTCTTCCCGGGTCAAAACAAGCCCCTTGAACTGGTCCAGAGGATTATCAGCCTGGCAGCGCTGCTGCCTGACCACTTCAGAATATATCAGCAAATCCAATCTTCTCATCTCATCAAGGAGATAAGCCAAGCTGGAAGAATATGGCTCATTTATATCTGCAACTATGTCCACAGCCCTAACCAATATGATCACCTCTGAAACAAATAATGAGCCTTTTTCAAGCAATAAACAAATATCACTGCTTTTAAAAAACGCTCAAGAACAAACCGTTGATGGTGGGCTCCGCCTCCATTTAAGATTCTCTTTTTTATCAAATTTTACTTTCCGACAATTCCCTAACTGCTTGTCATTAAAATCATATTTTGGTAATTTTAACATATGGCTGAACCGCTGTCAAATATAAAAACTGGAACCACTAGGGTTCCAGACTGCTGCCTTTCCATCCAAATCATCATTTTTAGGGAATATATGTGGAATTAACGTCATTCATCGACAAATACTGAAATTTTACGACAGGATAGCGGTTAACAAGACCTATTCCAATAATTAAAATTAAATAATTTTTACATCTGTCAATTGTGGAATTATCAATTTTGATGAGGTTAATAAGGGCACAGTTGGGACATTAGTTCATATAATGAAGTGAATAATTATCAATCAAATCGTTGCAAAGGGTGTGTTATTAATGACAGATAAAATAGAATCCAATCAGGTTCCGTCTTGTCCCGGAGGGACTTTGTATACTATCATCCCTGGAGATTCATATTTTGGTCTGGCAACAAGGTTTAATGTTACCGTAGATGCATTAATTGCTGCCAACCCCGGTGCAGATCCACAGAACTTGCAAATAGGACAACAAATTTGTATCCCTGGCGTTCCCGCAGGCACACCATGTCCCGGCGGTTTTCTTTACGTAATTAAACCGGGAGACACTTATTACTCGATTGCCCGTCGCTTTGGTACTGTTGTCCCCGCCTTAATTGCCGCTAATCCAGGGGTCGATCCTGACAGTTTGGTGATAGGTCAATCGATTTGTATTCCTGCTGCCCAGCCTGTTCCATGTCCTGGTGGAAGATTTTATACCATTGTCTCAGGAGATACCTTGTTCAGCATTGCCCGTCGTTTTAACACTACTGTTAATGCTTTAATTACTGCCAATCAGGGAATAGACCCAAATAATCTAAGCATAGGCCAGGTGATATGTATTCCGGTGTAACATGACCGGCAAAGCTGGAATAACTGTCGGCTAAACCTAGTTTTCGGCTATATACTTTTTGCCCAAGTAATCATAAATGGCCTTTTTTAATGCCCCGGCCCCCAATACTGAACAGTGTATCTTCTCATCCGGAAGCCCGCCCAGGGCATCAACAATATCAATTTCACTTATGTTTAAGGCATCATAAACGTGTTTCCCTTTCGCCAGTTCTGTTGTCATACTGCTGGCAGCAACCGCAGCGACACAACCCTTTACCTGAAATTTAATATCTGTGATAACTTCTTGTGTACAGACTTTGATGGTAATTACCAGATAATCCCCGCATTCTCCGGAACCCATGATTCCCTCCCCATCATGAGTTTCTATTCTGCCCACATTGCGGGGGTTTTGAAAATGGTCCATAACTGTCTCTGAGAACAAAGTTCCACCTCCTTACTGGGCTTGTTACAGGATACGCAGCGCCTAAGGGCATATGCCCTTTATTATGATACCTTGTTTCATGCTCTGTGTCAATTGCCCAAAACAAAGTGAAACCCCCATTCGGGTGATATCAAAAATAGCAGTCAAAACCGACTGCTATTTTTAAATTATCACGGGACATATGACCCATGATTTCATGGCAGTTGACATGAAGAACTATGGGAAATAACACAGTATAATAGAAGTGCTGATTGAATTTAGGCTGGGAAAAAGTTATTGGGAGGTGTCAACAAAAGAAACAATGTTACACAACAATAATAAATTAGGAGGTCAGATAAAATGCGGGAACGCCGGAATACTTACCTTGCACTAGCCGCGGTCTTGTTATTTATGGTTTTCCTTGGAGTAGCCCTTACCGGAGAACCTGTTAAGGATGCCGGAGGCAAAGACTTATCTGCCCGCCCAACCAACGGACCCGAAGAAAGCTGTACCGGCTGTCACGAATTAACACCAGAGGTGCTGACCTGGCAGGTTTCTTCCCATAGCAAGATACCCTGTACAAGCTGTCATGACATTGACCCCTCCCGCTACAATTCCGCTCACAGCAATGAAGGTCAGGCGGTAACAGAGAAGAAAAACCTGACTGTGCCCATTAAAATTGCTGAAGCCATCCCCAATGCAGTGTGTGAGCAGTGTCATACCTCAAACCGTGAGGCTACGGTATCGGGTGACCTGATTATCCCTCATGACAGGCACTCCGCTGCCGGAGTACTATGCGTTAAGTGCCATAGCGGCGTGGTTCATGCTAAAATTGCCGACCGGGGATTAACCGTAAACGGCAGGCTTAGTGACCTTGATGCCTGGAATGTTGATGAAGCCAAAAAAGTATCCACTAAGTATTTTCTCCAACCAAGCATGTGGGTGTGTCTGGAGTGTCACAGAGGGGCCAATGTTACCCGCGAGTGCAGCGCCTGCCATACGTCCATAGACACCCTTCTGTCACACGAAGCGCCGACCTGGAAAGCTGACCATGGCAAGACCGCCAGGACTGGAATCGGTGATTGCACTAAATGCCACGTTATTCCCGGAGAGCGCCAGTTTATCACACCTTCAACGGGGGATATTGCTGCTGATTTTGCCCGGGCCCAGAGTTTTTGTTACAACTGCCACCTGATCCGGCCTGAAATGCATGGAGAATCAATGCTTGCCATTCACCCTGCCAGAGTGGCCGAAAGAGGAATTCAAAACTGTCTGACCTGCCATGACAAAGCCAAACCTAAGACAGGGAAGAACATTACCGCCACCTACTGCAACCAATGCCACTGGTTGTAAACAGAATAATAATACTAGTTTTCCTGTGGTATGAATCAACAGGCTCTATGCACTTCAATGCATAGAGCCTGTTGTACTGTTACCCATATTATTCGCTCTCAGTAAGATCAGGGGTATTATTCGTTAACCTGACAAAGTACAGGACACCTATTACCAGGAAGATGAACCCAAATGTCAGAATAAAGGAGATGGCATTATAGGGAGGCCATATAGCGATAGTAACCAGGAGCATGCTCAAGGCTGAAATCGCAATTCCCATCAACACCACCAGGAGATAACTGGCTATATTCTCCCAGTGACCCCGGCGATATACTACCAAACCTCCAATGCTAAGACCTAGTGCCAGCGTCAAAATCAAGGCCAAGGCCAGGAACATCCATATCATCATGCTCATTCACCCCGTTCCCGCTAACTTTAGCTGCCAGGTCCCGATTTTCTTTGCCAATAAGAATCACAGCAGCCACTACAACCACTATTACCATCATGCCTAATGTAAGCAGCAGGCTGAATGGCGGCCAGATAAGCATAAGTGATGCAAAGGCCAACAGTCCGCCAAAGATTACCCCGCTTACAATACCCCCCAGCCAGGCCAGCGGCCTACTCAGGTTAAGACGACAAACGAAGAAATAAAGCCCCAGGAAAAACCCAAACATAGCTGCCAGTCCCATGATAATTACCAGCATTTCAGTCATTTGAATCCACCTCCTTGATTTTTATTCCTCTCTCCAAAGACCCCTGACATCTAATCTTGACAGACTACGGCGAACTCCTGATACAAGCCATCCCCATACTCCCTCCACTGCGGGTGAATCCATTTCTTCAGGAGATACCGGCTGTAAAACAGCTTCCTCGCCGGCCATCCATGGCGGCAGCAGCTTGACCAGCGCCAGGAGAAATACAAAGGGAAGGATCAGGAAACCAATAGTGGGAATCACCCCCTCATGCCAGAGCGGCCATTGGAACTCGGAGTATCCGGACAGGCTCTTGGAAACAAGCTGTCCACCAACAACCACGTTAAACCTCATTGCCAGCACACTGATCAGAATCATGAATCCGGAAGCAATAGTCAGGAACTGGCGAACTTTTCCGGGGACACTCTCAAACCTGGCTATCAGCAGCAGGAAGAAGGCCGCGACCATTTGACCCAATTGGATTACAAAATACCCGAAGGGGATTACTGAAGTAATCAAGCCCCTGACGGCAGGCCATTCTTCCTCCGCTTCATAAGCCAGGTGGATGACTTCCAGAATCTCGAGAACAAAAGCAGAGATGAGGAATACCCACAGGTACTTGTTCATTGTCATCAAACAGTCAAAATCAATTTTCTTTTTTCTTATCCGGCATGCCGCTGCATAAACCACTATCAACAGGGCAATCCCGGAAACAATGGCTGACAACAGGAAGATTACCGGCATCAGCGGAGTAGACCACCACGGATTGGCCTTGATGGCCCCGAATATAAATCCGACATAACCATGCAGGAAGGCCGCTGAAGGGATACCCAGAATGGCCAGAAATGTTACTACCTTGTGATCTGTATGCAGGGCCCGTTCTGAGGTGTCCTTGGCGCCCAGGGTCAGTAAACTATAGACCCTGCCCATCAGGCCCTTTTTTTCTGCCGCCCATTCTACCAGGTCTTTACGGTACATAAACCAAATTTCAAGTAACACGATAATCAGGTAAAAACCGTAGATGTAGCCAAACCCGGCCATTGCCGAGGTTGGATTAGGAGTCCACATCAGATTAAGAGCGCGCAATGGCTTGCCAAGATGTGATATCAAAGCCAGTGGAGCAACCAGCAGTACTGCCAGAGCGGATATCAATGCCAGCCTGGACACCGGTTTTAATTTCTCTACCCCGAAAACATGATAGAGTGATGAGACTATAAACGCTCCCGCCACCAGGCCGGTAAGGTATGGGTACAGGACGATAAATAAACCCCAGTTTATCTCAATCTCGTTGGGATATATGAAGCCTTCCACTACATCACCACCTCATCAAGTCCAATATAGAATACCATCGGTTTGGTTCCTTTCTCAGGCTTCAGTCCCCTGATCCGTTCAGTTTCAATTATTTGCTTAACCTCACTGTCTTCCTTAAGGTTCCCGAATTTCCTGGCGCCAGCGGGGCAAACCGTGACACATGCCGGTTTAAGCCCTTTCATGATGCGGTGATAACACCAGGTACATTTGTCAGCCACATGTGTTTCGGGATGCAGGAAACGCGCTCCGTACGGACAGGCCTGAATGCAGTAGCGGCAGCCTACACAGCGTTTGTCATCAACCAAAATCACTCCGTCTTCTGTCCTGTAAGTAGCGCCTACCGGGCACACCTGGACACACGGTGGTTTTTTACACTGGTTGCAGAGCTTTGGAACAAAGAATTGTTTTTCACTGATGACTGCATTAGGCAGAAATTTCCGCCCCCCATCCGGGGAATCAATTCTCACTCCCTCATGGGTTTCAACGTATCGCTCTACCCAGGTGCGGTAGACTTCATCATCCAGGGGTACATGGTTCTCCTGCTTACATGCTTTGACACACATGCCGCAGCCGATACACTTGTGGGTATCAACAACAAACCCCCATTCCTTACCTTCCCAGACTTTCGGCCAATCAATATCTTCAGCTATACCATTGGCAAAGGAAGACTTCTGCATCAATCCCAGAGTGCTTACCGGGATTGCTGCCAAAGCCAGCAGTTTACATGACGAAATCAGGAATTCCCGGCGGTTTACCTTTTTTTTCACTGTGCTGTCCCTCCTATCTTACCCCACGGCTTGTGAGGATTATGGCACATGGCGCAGTCTCCCCCTCCGCTGTGCATAAAAGGTATCACTGTGGCTATTTTGTCTTCTGACCTTGCGGCAATTTTGGCGTGACATGAGCTGCATAATTCTGCAGTCTCTGTGATTTTCAAGGATACCTCGGCAGGCTGTTGGGTATGCCTGGTACCGGGACCGTGACAGGACTCACAGTTAAGCCCTTGATGCTCATTCCCGGCTAATGTCTGAAACTCATTCTGATGACACTTCCCACAGACTGAATTGTCTTTTGTAAAACCCACTTCCTTATTAATGTTTTCTGCAATGTTGTCACCCCTGTAGCGACCGTACTCTCCAAAAGAAGCCGGCACCGCAGTTGTCCTGACGAAGGCGAAGACCACCAGCACCAAACCCAATAGCAATCCTATCCTGAATAGGGCGCTCTGTGTAAACCTGAATCCGCCTTCTCTTTCTTTCGCCACTCCTATCACACCCCTTATTACGACTTATAGTGTTTCTTAGTGTTATTATAAAGTGCAACAGAATGAAAAGTCAGATGTCAAGAGTCCCCAATCAGGCTCAGACTGTCAGGGGTAATTGTCCCGGATATCACGGTATGGTGAGTGCATTTGTCCCATGTCTAATGGATGGCAAAAAAAAAAGCCTGATTTCTCAGGCTTTCAGACTGTTATTAACTCAGGCGTGTTTAAATATGTTCTTTTTGGCTGCATATGCTGCGGCTTCTGTCCGGTTGACCAGATTAAGCTTAGCCAGGATACTGCTGACATAATTTCTAACGGTCTTTTCACTCAGATAAATTGTCTCTGCAATTTCCCTGTTGGTTTTCCCTTCAGCAACTAGGACCAGGACTTTCTTTTCCTGAGTTGTCAACTGTTCCAGGGCATCATGGGACTTTTGTCCATTTCGTCTCATCTGGTCTAACAGCTTGTGGGTAACTACCGAATCCAGGAGGGATTCACCCCGGTAGACCGCCCGCACAGCCCTGATTATCTCATCACTTCCCACGTCTTTAAGCACATAGCCTTTGGCGCCTGCGAAAATGGACTCCATCAACATCTCTTCATCCCCATAGGATGTCAGCATAATGACTTTTGTACCGGGAAAACAATTGCAGATTTCCCGGCAGGCGTCAATACCGCTGCTCTTCTTCAGGCTTATATCCATGATTACCACATCGGGACGATGCTGTTCAGTCCTTACAAGAGCTTCCCCCATGCTGCCGACACTATCCACAACCTCCAGGTCCGGATATTGCTCCATAAAATGAGTCAGCCCCAACCGAACTATCTCATGGTCATCAACAACAAGAATCTTTATCTTTTTCTTTTCCACTTTACCGCATCTCCTTTCCTTCTGAAGATTGCCTTAAACACATCTTAATAGACGGGGGTAGCGGTGACAACTGACATCTGTACCGTATTGCACGGGACGTTTAACTCTTTTGGCTGCCTCTGACCCTGACACGTTACTTCCTGTTCAAGGGTATACTAATAACTAACCTGGTTCCTTTACCGGGCTGGGAAAAAATTTTCAATACACCTCCGAGGAGCCTGGACCGGGAACGCATATTACGGATTCCCAGGTGTGAATCGCTCTGTTCAACCAATGAAATTTCTTTCCCAGACATACCCTTACCATTGTCTTTCAGCGTAATTACCAGGGACTTAGCGGACACACCGATATTTACTTCTGCCTTTGTTGCCTCTGCATGCTGAACAACATTGTGCAAGCCCTCCCGGATAATCTGGCGCAGCTGCTGCTGCCAATCTTCTGTGTCCACAGCAGGTTCGATATATGCACCGCTTGACAGGGGAAAACTGAATTCAACTGCCAGTCCTGTTTCTTCCCGGAATTGGTTAATCATATTGACAAGAGAAGCCTTCAGGTCCTGTTCCCGGCCTTTTGTTTCCAGACCGCGGATGTACGCCCTAAGGGTATGAATCACCTTATTAAGTCTTTCTATTGAAGAATTAATCTGCCCGGCAGCACGTTCATTGTCATTTCCCATTAAATGGTTTGTCGTCTGCAGATCCAGACCCACGGCATAAATAGACTGGATAACATCATCATGAAGGTCACGGGCAAAGCGCTCCCTTTCGCGGTACACCACCTCCAGCCGTCTGCTTTCCAGGACCTGGCGCTGTTTCTCCAAATCAAAGATGGCCAGCATCCTGGTAATGGACCAGGTAGCCAAGAGAGCTGTTCCTGTGCGGAATAACTCAATGGGCAAACCGGATATGCGGAAAAAGTTTTGGGCATTAATCAGTTTGCCCAAACCTCCAACCACATCATGAGACACTACGAGACCGCCAAAAATGGCATACATAACGAAAGCAACTGTTGCCATCCACAGATTGCGAAGAATTGCACGGTCAATAATCCTGCTTACCTCAGGTATCTGTAAATAAAGTCCATAAGCGGTAAACAAACTGGCTGGAAAAGCAAGCAGGTATCTGGACCAGCTTTCACTAACCAACAGCCATTCTATAAGCCCCTCAGTGCCAACCAGGGGAATAAAACGGGCAAATTGACTGAACCAGATAAGAAAAGCAACAGTGGGCAGGATGAGCGCCATAAAGAAATTCTGCCGCCTGGTATCAGAAATAAGCTTGACACCGAAACAGAATAGGAAAAAATAAGAAACGGACTGCAGCAGCCTTTGGATAGCAATAAGCTTCCAAATCGGAAACTCACCGAAATCCGGAACCCGCACCGGCATAAACAAACTTCCCCATTCACTGAAGCCGTGCAGCAAGGCAAAGGCTGCCAGCAGGCTAAGGCTGTTAGCCATCCGGAAACTGCTGTAACTGCGGTATTGCAAAGCAATGGCAATTCCCATTGTAAAGAAGGAAAGTCCATAGACGAAATACATTGCTAAAACGTTAAGTCCCAAAATTTCGTTCATTTAATCCCGCCCTCCATGTTGGTCATGTGACCACTGGTGTCAAATGGCAGGGTCACTGGTGTTGATTTGTTAGTATTGTATACTACACAGCGTAGTCCGGTCAACGATTATAGGGCTTAAGGGTATTTTTCGGGGTTAAGTGGTCACCTTCCGGGGTTATCGAGTCCATGCCCCGGTAAATAAATGGAAACCGGCAGGACCACCGGTTTCCATTTATAGTATCAGGCGATATGATTTGTCAGGGCCAGATTTAAAGAAATCGCAGTTTCTTTAGCGAAAGATACCCCGCCTTGGCCTTGTTCCGTCCATTTGGAAGAAGGCCTTGGGGAAGAACCCGCCCAGGACCACCATCACCAATACACCCAGCCCCATGGCATTGATAACTATTCCAATATTATTAATCCCCTGCAAGGCCTCACTATACTCAGGCATGTTCCTGCCGGCCAAGTTGAAAGCATTGTATATCTCTCTGGAGGTTAAGCTGTCATTAGCCATATTGGGGGTAAATGTCCCAAGAAGCAGGAAACTTCCCACAGTGCTTACGAAAACACCGATAATAGTCCACCACGCAAGGTTTAATACTATGCGCCGGTGCCCCCGGGCAGAATGGAACAACAACGAAATCAATAAGCCAATACAGACTATAATATAAATACTCATCACGGTATCCGACATACCAATCCGCTCCTTTCGGGTTTCCGGGGTCTGTCATCTGTCCCGGAACATTTGTCCTGTTTCCTTACCTTTATCATAGTGCAATTGTCCCAGAGCAGCAAGGGTCATTTGTCCCTATTTTCACCAGTATTCTCCTCTGTGTTTTGAGTATCACTGACACCGGCACCTGGCTTGCTCAGCACACTGTTTTGTACTTGAGGTTTAAACAAGCTTTCGTGACCCAGCAGTACTATTAGGCCGGATGCTATCAGGCCCCACATAGAACTGTTAAAGGTATCCCTAGAATGGCAGAAGTAATAAAATCCCCGCCAATTCCAAACAGTCTGCCTTTTTTGCTCAGCGCCTGATATTTAGGCATAAATATCCCGCAGATTATTTCACCGTACCTTTTTGTTTCTACCTTGTTCTGAAATAAACATTCATTTAATAATGCTTTAGGTATGTTAGCAAGTATCCCGCATAGAAAACCAAGGGTAATTCTATCCTTAATCTTACACATAATAAAAACCCTCCCAAGCAGTCTTTTCTCGAATTATGATTCCCAATTACGGCATCTTTAATAGGTGGTAAAAATGGTATATATTAAATATCCCCCAGTGAATATAAGAGCAAAAAATAAGAGGACTGAGTTCTGTGAATGACAGAATTCAATCCTCTCAAGCTGTTCGAGTATAGTTATCAAATTATAGTGAGCCTGATTATCTTATTGCTCTCCAATCAGTCTATACACCAAAACCGCCACCTGGTCTCTTGTACTGTAAATTCCGGCTCCAAAAACCCCGGGGCTTATTCCATTTACCATGTTCCGGCCCACTGCCTCTGCTGCTTCCTCCCTAGCCCACCAGGGAATCAGTTCCCCATCACTGAATTGGCTCAGAATATCCGTGGAAACATCAGCATCCGCAGCACCGCTGTAATTGAGGGCATTAACAATCACCTTTACCAGCTCTTCCCGTTTTATCAGGACATCCGGCTTGAAGAGGCCGTTTCCGTAACCAATCATGACCCCAGCCTGTGTGGCGGCCTCAATCTCCTTGTGGCCCCAGTGCTGTTTGGATACGTCCCGGAACGTCTGCTTATCCTGGGTTGAATCGGTATCAAGTTGCAGCAGCTTGGCCATCATCACAGCAAGTTCACCCCTGGTGATTTGTTTTTGAGGCCGGAACGTTTGGTCAGGAAAACCGCTGACTATTCCCATGTTGTGCAGGTATACTATCTCATTTACCGCCCAATGATTATTGGAAACATCGCTGAATGGGGCTCCCGGACCTGCAGCTCCGGGGACGGTAATGAACCCTTGGGTAGTGAAGCTGAACGAGTATGGGTTGACCAGGCCGTTTCCTGCTTTGTCCTTGACAGCCCCTGCAGGGATCTGAATCTCGCAAGTGATACCGGAAGCGAGTTCATCAGCCGGTATCAGCTTCAGGATTACTCCCTCAATCCGGTAACTGAACTGAACAGCCTCCTGGCCTGCCTTGATAGTAATATTGTTGATAGCAGTTCCCGCCTGAATCTGCTCATTAAACCTGATATGAATAGGTGTGTTCACATTTACGTCAACCGGATGGTTTGCGGCAGGAATTGTAGCCACCACAACCGGGCCGGCAGTATCTGCCGGTCTGCCGCCGCCACCGCCGCCGGGTTTAACGGGGGGGTCGTCAGGTTTGAAACTAATAGTGTAAGTCTCGGTGGTTAACCCGTCCTCGGCTGTAACCACTATTATCGCAGTCCCGGTTACGCTGTCGGCCTGGGTTATTTTATATGCTGCATTTTCATCAGCGGTAACCGCAGAAACCAATGGCACTGCCGTTGTACCATACGGAAGAACTACCTCATAGCTCAATTGGTCATAGGCGAATCCGGCAACTGTAGTGCCATCAACAGACAGGTCCATTAAAGCGGCATCATTGTTCAGGGCCCTGACAGTGCCAAAGGCTGATGCCAATACTTCAGCGCTATCGAAGGTAACAATATCAAACCTGTAGCCGTAATCCCCCGGAGCCATAAAGGTCACCATGAAGTCACTGGTCACATCTCCCAGCGGGAAGCCTGCTGGCTGGCCAAACCAGGTTACACCTGCTGTATCGAAATTAAGTTGATAGTATTTCCGGTCATTGACTTCCTTGTATTTAAGGATGACATCACCTCTAACTGCGGGATCTGCCAGGGATATCTTTATCCGGACCAATTCCCCGGCATCACTGTTAGCCGTGGTGGCTGCTGTAAATGACGTCTCTTCTCCGGGCAGAACAGTTCCGGCCAGAGTGCTGGAAATCACCGGCGCCCTGTAGGCCACACTGAAGCTTACAGTATAAGTTCTGGTGAGCCCTCCATCAGCCGAAGTTACCACTACGGTGGCAGTTCCGTTAACATCATCTGCCTGGGTAATATCGGGATCTGCCTCTGGGTCTGCAGTCACTGCACTCACCAGGGGAGCCTCCGTAGTTCCATAGGGCAATACCGCATCATAGTTTAACCTGCCTGAAGAGAAGCCGGTTAGAGTAATCCCATTCACTTTTAAATCACTTAGGGAAGCGTCACCAAACTGGATGACCCTGAAGCTGATGCTGTATGTCTGTGACGTCCTGCCATCCCGTGAAGTAACTACTATTGCTGCCAAGCCTGATAGATTCTCAGGACGTGTTATCTTAATCTCCGCTCCGGGGTCAACTGATTCAGCAGTAATTTCAGGTACATGTGTCGTTCCCGCCGGTAATAAGACCTCGTAAGTAAGAGTGTCAGGCGAGAAGCCAGGTACAGTTGTCCCGTTAACCCTCAAATCACTAAGCGCCGCGCTGGGGTCTTCGGCAACATCAAAGGTAACGCTGTATGTTTTGGTTGCCCTGCCGTCAGAGGAGGTCACCAAAATCTGAGCCGTCCCGGTGACACTCGGGGCCGGGAAAATGTCCACATCTGCCTGAGGGTCGGCAGCCACAGCACCCACAACCGGCTTCATAACAGTTCCCGCAGGCAGTACTACCTGATAATTTAATTGGGCAGTTGAAAAGCCCTCGATGGAATCACCGTTAACTGTTATGTCGACAAGGTCGGCAGTGGCAGTTTCGATAACCATAAAACTCACGGTATATTCCCTGGTAATTCTGCCATCCTGGGATACCACTGCAATTACAGCAGTCCCGGTCACTTCGGAGGCCTGGGTTATCGTTACAGAAGCATTGAGGTCAATTGCTATAGCAGATACCTGTGGTATCCGGGTAGTTCCAAAAGGTAAAGTCACCTCATAGTTAAGCCTGTCAGCCGAAAAACCACTGACCATTATGCCGTCAACCCTGAGATCACTCAGTAAAGCCCCATCGTTCTCCAGGATCCGGAAGATAACAGAGTAAGTCCGGCTGTTCGTGCCATCCTCAGCGGTCACTATGATAGTTGCAGTACCCTCCGGACCGGCAGCCTGGGTAATTCCCACCTTAGCGCCGGGATCAGAAGCAGCAGCGCTCACTAGAGGAGCCTCAGTTGCGCCGGCTGGCAATATATATTCATAATTGAACCTGTCTGCAGCAAAACCGGGTATAGTCACACCGGCAACCTTAATATCCGCCAGACTGGCATCAGTACTCCCGGGTACGCTGAAGGTCACCGAATAAAGCCTGGTGGTCACTCCGTCGGCAGCCGTAACCGACACTACGGCAGTTCCGGGTATTCCCGGAGCCTGAGTCGTCTCCACCCATACACCGGGGTCATTGGCCAATGCCGTAACCTGGGGAACTTCAGCGAACGCTTCGGGAAGTTCAATCACATAGGAGAACCGTTCAGCGGAAAAGCCGGTAACAGTCTGCCCATCAATTTGCAGATCCTTGAGATTGGCATCGTTATTCCTGGCTACGCTGAATTTAATAGTATACGTTTTCTGAGTAATACTGTCTTCAGCAGTAACCATAATGACTGCAGTCCCGTTAACCCCTCCGGGGGGCGTTATTTCATACCGCGCATTAGTACTGTCAGTGGGCACTGCCGTTATCGGGGGTACTTCCGTAGTCCCATATGGCAGAATGAAAAAACAGGATGTGTGTCCTTCCGGGAAGCCCAGGACAGTTTGGCTTCCCACCTTCAGTTCACTGAGTGTGGCATCCGAATTCTTGGCCACACTGAAGTAAATAATGTAAGTCTGGGTGGCAATGCCATCCTCGGCAGTTACCTTTATCTCTGCTGTTCCCCTGACATCAGCGGCCGGAATTATTTCATACAGGGCCTTGGCATAACCCGGTGTCACCGTTATCAAAGGAACTTCTGTGGTCCCGTAGGGCAAAACAACATCATAAGCGAGACGGTCATAGGCAAATCCGCTCACAGTCTCCCCGCCTATCTTGATATCGGTCAAAGATGCGTCCGTATTGGAGACAGTTGTAAAGCTAAAGCTATATACGGCTTCAAATACGTTCCAGGATAAGTCCTCAACAACTCCTGCGGGGATACTGACATTATACATGGTGTTGGAAACAAGGTCTGTATCCGGATTTAAAATAAGGTCATTCCCGCTGAAGGTGGCAGAATAACCGACCAGATTGTCTTCTGCGCTAATGCTCAGGTTACTAAAACCGCTGCCCAGGATAACTGGTTCGTTAAAACTGATAACAATATCAGTATTCAGGGAAACGTCTTTAGCGCCATCTGGCGGGTTTACAGCAGCCACTCTCGGCGGGGTTAAGTCGTTTTGATACCTGAAGGTCAGGGACTTGGATGAACTTGCGCCGCTGCCGTCGCTGCAATCCACCTTCAAGAGATAAGCGCCGGGTTCTAAGATGCCCAGGGTAAACTCCACCTCATAAGTTCCGGCAGATATTTCCGCAAATGATTGAAGTTCCAGGGCTGAACCATTCAAATACAACCTGAATCCTGCTAAACCCAGTCCCTCTACCAATGCTCCTGTTTCGTCTCTTACCTCTACCTGAACCACCCCGGTAGTGTCTGCCGGGGAAAAAGCAGGTTTATTCAGGGCTGTGCTGATATCAATCCCGGAAACAGTAAATTCCATTGTCCTGACATCCCTGATAACAGTGTCAATAAGGGCTACAGTCAGGTCCTTGGGACCGGGAGCCCAGCCCAGGGTATCAAACGCTAACTCCAGCTCGCTGGTCCCGGCAGCCAGCTCAGCCAGCCCGCTCCCAGACTCAAGCACCCGCCCGGCCGGGTCTTTGACCATCCAGAATACGCCAAGGGTTTGGTCCAAGGGGGTGGTTATTTCTGCGGTGAACGGCACAGATGAACTGCCGGCGCTCACGCTTGAGCTGCCATTCAGGTGAACATCATCCAAGGTTGTGGCCGAAACCAAAGCTGAATAATCAACCTGGAATTCCATTTCATGATATAGTGTTGCCAGTTGGGTTCCGGTATCATATTGTACCGGAATGATGCTGATGGTTAAAAGCACTCCCCCGTTCTGTTCCGTGGCGCTCCACCAGAATAATTCCCCGGGATAAGGATTGGGAAGATCAATAGCGCCTTCCAAAGGTCCGTGAGTCCTGTTAATTGGGATAGTAGTTTTTAAGTCTAATGGGTCAGCATAAACGGATGTTGTTACATCTGTCAGGTGAACACGGGTTACCTGCGAACCGGAAGGCAGCAGATACGACTTAGTAATCAGGGGCAGGCTGGGTGCAAAGGCCATTACAGTCTGAGTCCCGCCATTGGGAACCTCTATCAGGGCCTTCCCGTTATCATCTGTAGTTATCTTGAAGTTAGGTATTTCTATAGGAACATTTATAGTTAAGGCCTGTTCTTCCGGGACAGCTTCCAAGGTTCTGAAGGCCCTTTCATCAGTTACAGAAGCCGGCGCCGGCCCGGGAACAGGTGCCAGAGGCACTGTTCCTCCATATTCAAGAGCTTGGGTGGGCAGGCCATAGAGCATCGTCCCATAGGTTGTGTATGTTGATGTATCATCCACCAAAGCAGGCTGAATATGGGTCCAGTATTCGGTATAGCTGCCTACCAGCGCTTCACCTACAGTCTTCCTGGTACCGTTAAGTACATTGTCCAGGAACCTGGAGAGAATCAGGTCATGATACCCTAGCTGTGGTTCTGCGCCAATCCCGTAAGTAGAGGCCCCGATATAGGTAACCTTCTTTTCCATTAAGCTGGCAGCCATAGTATCATCATAATGACCAGCATTCGTACCGCTTTTGGATACAGAATACCCGGAATGACAGCCGGTATTAATCAATAAATGCCCCGGCGACTCCGGTATGGCATCAAAAGTGGCTGCTGTCACATCAGGATTGTTCTGGGTATTCTCAGATTTGTGGTCAGCATGGCTCCAGAACATAGTTATTTCAGCATTGCTGACAGCATCAGCCACTTTACCTGCCGACCAGTTAACCACTGTCCCGTCATAGTGATAAAACTCACCTGGCGTATAAGGCGGAACCGGCAAATTGATGTCAATTACCTGGTTCCCCCCCTGCATCTGGGCATTCAGCACAGGCAGCACCCCTGCATTGACCGCAGCCGGCCAGTCCACAGTGTCCTGTTTCAGGCTGTAAAGAACTGCCGTACGGTCTGCGGGGTTTAACACAATCGTCTCCTCATAGGCATCTATTACCTCAATAAGTTTGTCCGGCCGGTCCGTAAATACGCGGCCTACACCGGCATCCAAACGGGGATGAGGCTGATTGTTGGGAGGTGTATTTTCATAAGAACCATAGGGCATGTCGGTCATTATCTGTTTCGCCAGGCTGGTCCTTAGTGTCAGGTTGTCCTGAGCCCCGCCAACTTCGCCGGGATAGCTATGTTCTCCGTCGGCAGCAGTGGCTATAGGGTCATCCCTCCGGATAAAGGGGATAACCTTGTCATCACCTATGATGGCCACGTTTTTAAAATGGGCAGGCTGCCCAACTTTGTTTACCCAGGCATCAATTAATTTTCCCATGTCGTAAACATCAGCTGTGAGGTAATCCTGATCCGCATAATTCTCGGCATACCCGTTAGCTGTGGTAATTTCCCGGGACATGTCAAAAACGATCCCGTCATGAGCAAAGGCATACCTGTTGATCCGGCCCAGCAGATCATAATAATCCGGGGTTCCATTATCATTTTCGTCTTCCCCAGCCGCAGCCATGCCCGTATTTTTATACTCATCCCACAAGGCCTGCAAATCAGTAACAACAGCCAAATCCGTCTCTGTAGCCACCTTGACACTTGTGGAATCCACTTTTACGTCGTCAAGATAAAGGTCAATATCTACCGGATTGGCAATAACCTGATACCAGGCGCTGTAGACCCCATCATTTGCTGCCATGTCCCCGTCTGTCCCCTGGTCCTTGAGCTCAACCTCTTCACCGGTGGCCGGAACTTTTATTTTGAGATCGGCGGCACCGGTGGTGATTACCTTACCTTCTTCTTTTAATACTGTGTATACCAGGACATTACCGTCTGCGAGGACATTGGGTGAAGAAACCTCAAGCAGCGCTTCCCGTTCGGGCTCCAGGGCTGCCAGGTATGCATCTCCCCCCGATTCCCCGCCAATTACAAAGTTCTTATCAGCCGTATAATCAACTGCAAAACCGGTGGCGCCTGCTGATTCCAGAGTCTTCTCCCAGACCTTATTGCCGGATTTATCGGTACGGATTACTATTATACCCATAGAATTTCTGCCGGTGATTACATATCCTCCGTCTCCGACAACGTCAACCGAATAACCGATGCCATCACTGTATGTCCGTTCCCATAATTTATTGCCTGAGGCATCAACCTTAGTAAGGAAGATATTGGCGCCGGTATACCCGGTAACTACATAGCCGCCGTCAGTTGTTTGCTTAACCGATTTACCCGTGGAGTCGAGAGCGCTCTCGTAATTCTGCTGCCACTCCACCCCGCCCCCATCACCGAATTTTATCAGGGTAAGCTTCCTCCTGCCTAATTCCATATGACCGGCAACAATAAACCCATTATCCCTGGTGCCACTGACAGCATAAGCATAATCCCAGGCGCCGCCGCCAAAGCTCTGTTCCCACTCTACCTCTCCCTGAGAGTCAGTCTTGCAGATATAAATATCTGATTGGTCGTAAAGCAGAAATGAACCGACAACTATGTAACCTCCGTCACTGGCTTGCAGTACACCGAAGCCATTAGCCCTGGCCGTACCGTCAGCAACAAAGATTCTTTTCTCCCACTCCAGATTGCCTTGTTCATCTATCTTCACCAGATAAATTCTTTCATTACCCATGTACCATGTTGCCCTGGCGTAACCTGCCAGGATAAAACCATTATCCGCTGTCTGATACACCGCTCTGGCAACATTAACGCCGTAACTGGCCATATTGTCAAAGGTATTGGCCCAAACCGTCCGGCCTTCTTTATCCACCTTGAGGGCAAATGCCTTTTTTTCATTCTCCGTGGCCCCGGCAAATACATAGGAGTTGTCATAGACAGATTCGGTAACAGCATACGCAGTATCCGCACCGGAATCGCCATAGGATTCTTCCCAGTAGACGGCAGGGGCTACGGTGTCAGCAGCCATTACCGGAGCGGAAAAAGTCATTGTCAGGAAGGCGGCTGTGATAAGAATGGTTATTAAGGTTAAGACTCTGATAGATAAGTTAGCTTCTTTTCTCATTAGGCAACCCTCCCATCTTTAGAACTCTCCATGACTTTGTAGAGCAGTACTGAGACCTCATCTCTGCCGCAAAGCCTCCCTGCACCGAACAGGTCTATCTCAACACCCCGGACATATCCCTGCTGAACCATATGTGCTGCTGCTTCACAAGCCCATTCCGGAATCTTTTCTTTATCCCTGAATCGATCCAATACCTCCGGTGAAGCTGTGCTATTCGTTGAAACTTGGGCGCTTGCCCCTTTCCCGAGATAGTGCAAGGCATTATAGAGTGTTTGTACGACTTCCTCTCTGGTAACAAAGGCATCGGGTCTGAAAGTGCCATCACTGTAACCGGCCATTAATCCGCCGGTGGTTACTGTGCCAACTGCCTTCACAGCCCAGTGCCCGTCAGGCACATCCGGGAAGGCTGCTGCAGCAGCGGAGTCCAGGTCCAGGGCCCGCGCCAGCAGAGCCGCCAATTCCCCGCGGCTCATGCTATTCCCGGGCCGGAAGGTCCCGTCAGGAAACCCTTTCAGAATATTGTTACTGGAGAGATATACTATTTCGTTCACTGCCCAGTAATCTGCGGAGACATCACTATATCCAGTGATGGCTGGGGCCGCAGCAGGCAGGATATTGACATACGGTACGATAGCGCCGCCGCCGGCTGAACCACCGCCCGACGCTGCCGGAGCCGGCACTTCCACACCCTTTTCAGCGGCAGCCAGCACGTTCCCGCTGCCGGGCTCGACAATCTCCAGCCGGTATCCGTAACTGCCCGCGACTGCAAAGGAAGCAAGCATTTCTATCACTGTATCATTCAGCGGGAAACCCCCAACCGGGCCAAACCAGGCGGCTCCCTGGGTATCAAAGGACAGTGGCTGGAAGATGCCGCCACTATCCCTGTATTTCAGGGTTATTACATCTCTCTGAGCGGGATTGGCCAGGACAAAACGCAAACTCACTGTATCCCCCCTGGCGCTCTTGGCCGTTGTGGTTACCGTATAGGCCTGCTCTAAACCCTGACTCACTCTGATTGGCAGATTGTCTGTTATCACAGGCGGCAGGTAAGTTTCATTTATCAGAACACTCTTCACAGCCGCTGCCAGGGTGTTACCACTGGCAAGCTCCACTATTTCAAGTGTATACTCGTAAGTCCCCGGTTCAGTAAAAGCTACTTTACAGCCGGTTGATGTATCTGTTAAGGGAAAACCGGTTGATGGACCAAACCAGGTAATTCCCTGTTGGTCAAACAGTAACTGGTGGTATGTTCCGTCGCTCTCTTTGTACTGCAGGTTTATTTCACCGGCCTGTGCGGCATCCTCCAGGACTACCTTTACCCTGACCACTTTGCCGGCATCACTATTAGCCATAGTGGATACCTCAAAGTCATAAACAGTTCCGGCAGTTGGCCTCAATATCAAGGTATCGGCAATAACCGGAGCGCAGTAAGCATCTGCTGCCTGAACGCATTTCTCAGCTGATGCCAGCACATTCCCACCGGCCAGTTCCACAATTTCCAGTTTGTATCCGTAATTTCCGGCGGCAGCAAAGGAAACCGTAAGTTCAGTGACCGCATCAGCCAGCGGGAACCCATCTGCCGGGCCAAACCAGGTAACCCCCTGGTCATCAAAAGTGAGCGGCAGGAAGGCGCCGTCATCTCCCCTGTATTTCAGGGTAAGCTCTTCTCTCTGTTCCGGGTCAGTCAGGGTTACCCGCACCCGTACATCTGTCCCCCGGTCACTGTTGGGAGTCGTGGAGACCGTAAAGGCCCGGGCCACACCCACATCAACTGTTGTACCCAAGCTGTCGGCAATCACCGGCGGCAGATAGGCAGCCTTGACTGACACACTCTTCATAGTCGCAGCCAGTATCCCGTCGATGGCCCCATCGCCCGTCAGGGCCACTATCTCCAGCGTATAACCGTAAGTTCCCGGTACGGCAAAGGCTGCCTTAAACTCTGTTGAGGTGTCTGCAATTGGGAAACCTGCGGCGGGACCAAACCAGGTTACTCCCTGGTCATCAAAAGTGAGCGGCAGGAAGGCGCCGTCATCTCCCCTGTATTTCAGGGTAAGCTCTTCTCTCTGCTCCGGGTCAGCCAGAATAACTCTTACCCTGACCAACGTACCCGCTTCACTGTTGGCTTTTGTCGAGACAGTGAAATCATAAACCGTCCCTGTATCAACCCTGGCGGGCAGTGTATCAGATATGCCGGGAGCCAGGTATGCAGTCTTAACTTCAATGCATTTTTCGGAAGAGGCCAGTACTTTCCGGGTGGCCAAATCCACAATCTCAAGCTTGTATCCGTAACTGCCTGTTTCGGCAAAGAAAACTTTCATTTCGGTTACCCTATCTGCCAGTGTGAGTCCGTCTGCATGGCCAAACCAGGCTGCTCCCTGCTCATCAAAGGTCAGCGGCAGGAAGATACCGTCATCGTCCTGATACTTCAGAGTAACATTATCTCGCTGCGCCGGGTCAGCCAGAGTCAGCCGCAAACGTACCACAGCCCCCTGGGCGCTGTTGGCAGTTGTGGTTACTTTAAAGCCGGTTTCCTGCCCTGCGGAAATGGCGGTTAGCAGGTCATCCCTGATCACCGGAGCTGTATAAGTTCCGGTAACCTCAACAATCTTCCTGACCCCGTTTAAGACACTGTCATCATAAAGAGCAATGGTATCAAAAGTAAAACCGTATACCCCGGATCTGTCAAAGGCTACCCGGAAGCCCTGGGAGGAATCGGTAAGCAGGAAGCCTTCCGGAGGGCCAAACCAGGCCATTCCGTTTTCATCAAAAGCCATGGGCTGATAGCTTCCGTCCTCGCCCTCAAGATACCGGAGGTCTATATCCTGAGCCTGGTTTTTGTCATAAAGGGTTATCCGGAACCGGACCGGTTCGCCCACATCACTTTTAGCCACAGTGGCTGCCCGGAAATCAACCGGCTGGCCGGCAATGGCGGCACTGCCCAAATCAAGTTCTATAGTGGAAGGCTCTCTAAATAAAGTGACGCTTACCGGCTCAGACCTGCCCGATTCGTTTCCACTGAGGTCAACTGCAGTTACCGCAAAGGGATATGGGATGCCGAATCTCAATCCGGTGACGGTATATGTGGCTTCGACTACCATCTCTGTATTAATCCGGGTCCAGACGTTATTAATCATCTGGTAAACGTTATATCCGGCCAAATCGGCCTCTGTATTGGGGTTCCAGGTCAGGGTTACCTCTCTGGCGAAGGCGCTGTACCTTAGTTCTGCAGGAATTGCCGGAATATCCTCCAGCGCCGGCAGTACCTGAACAGTGGCTCCGGCAACTGCCGTTCCGCCCTGGTCATAGGCCGTTACAGTGAACAAACCGGTTTCCTGAGGCGTCACGGTAACTCTTGCCTGACCGTTTTCATCCAGTTCAACTGCGGCGGCAAAAGCACCCACATCTACCGTGCCGTCAGCCAGGGGGAAGCCGCCGCTATTTACTGTTATCAGCAGTTCAGTGGCCGTACCTGCCCTTATTTCTGTCGGGCTGACTGTGATCACCGGGCTCCCGTCCCTGTTCTCCCAGGACATGCCTGTGATGGCATGCCGGATCACCTCTGTATCGTCAAACAGGGTCATTATGATGTAATCTTTGGCCCCATAAGGCTCTATCAGGGTGATTCTGTTCATATCAGGTCCGGCCTGGTAAACCATTTCAGCCACTCCTGACATCAGCAGGTCATCCCTGACCCGGTATATCCGGTAACCGGCAGCTCCGGCCACAGATCCCCATGTCAAATCAACAGAGAAACCGTCATTAACCTGTTCCAGCACCGGGCACTGCTCGGGTTTGTATGTATCTGGAACCGCGAAGCTGGTGATATCTGTCTCAATACTGGCATTACCGCCTGTCTGCAGGACATAGGAACCGGAAAGGTCCAGCTCACCTGCAACAGCCGGAATCAGCCAGTAATCAGCCCACAGGGTTTCCCCTGCCGGAAGTTCCCGAATACTCCTGACCAGTTCCTGATTGGGTGCATAGATGTAGCCTTGCTTGTTGTAATCCTTAAGCTCCAAAGCGGCATTGTATACCGGAACATCAGATACGTTTTCCAGGCCAAGCCGCAGGTGGTAGGGATAACCCCGCCAGGACCAGTCCTGGGTTTCCACATGCATCTGCAGGGCATCATCTCCCCAGACCCTGATGGGCTCCTCGGTGCGGAATATGGTCTGCACCGGATCACCAAAGGGCTGCAGAATACCGTCATATTGGGCTTCTAGGTTATACTCGCCCTTTTGGTCTCCGCGAATAATCCATTTCACATCACGCTTTTCGCCACCGGCAATTTCGCCCAGATCGATCTGCAGTGTCTGGGTCTCCCGGGTAGGGGCCAGAGCAAGTCCTTCCGGCAGCCTTAATGCTGCCGTGGAACCGGCCAGGATGAATTCCGGGTCAGCAGTATTCTCCAGAGTCAGGCCTACCTCAAAGAATTCTTTCAGCCACCGGGCTTCTCCCGGAATTACCATGTAAGCAATAGTTGGCCTGACTTCGGGATGTTGTTTATAGGGCACGGCCACGGGGTAAGCAAGCATCTGTTCCCCGCCGTCACTAAAGGAGAACCCGAAGCCGCCTCCATCGCTGCCCACAAAATCACCGGCGCCATTGACCATAAAGGTTTGAGGCTCAAGTGGTGTATCATTGAATGCCAAATGAATTTCGAACTCATATACCCATTGATTTTCAGGGGCATTAACATCAATTCCGGCTGCCTCTATCTCATCAAGAGTCATCCGGTTGACAGTCAGCTCTCCCACAACCAACTGCCCCTGCCTCAGGCGCACTGTAGCCGTAGTCTTCTGGTTGACAAATACTGCAGCATCAGTGGCAGCAGGCTTAAAGTCTGTCTTATAGCCATAAACCTTATAATCACCCGGCAGGACTGCCATGCTGGCCAAACCCTGTGTGTTGGTATAGGTTTTCTGGATAGTCCCATCAGGGTACTGCACCACCACACTAGCGCCGCTGATAACAGCTCCGCTGACGTCATCAAGAACTCTGACTTCCAGGGAACCCGCCCTCAGTGGCGGCATCACGGTAACCTGCATCCAATCAGGACTGCTAAAGTTGCCGGCAGGGTCGTAAACCGTCAGGGCAACCGTATAGGTCCCAAAAGTATCATAGACATGTGCGGGCTGAGCCGCTTCAGAAGTGCTGCCATCCCCGAAATCCCACAGGTAGCGGGCTATTCTGTCATTATCTTTGGACAGTGTGCCGTCAAAAGACACTTCCATGCCAACGGTGGCTGCCTGGTCATCCCCGGCTTCAGCCACCGGGGCGATGTGATCCTCAGATGTGGGCACAGCCGATATTTCCCTACTGTCACAGGTATTGCCGTATTTGTCCACTGCCTGCACCATATAATAGTATCTTTGATTTGGAATCAGGGAGGTATCAGCATAACTTGTCCCTGTAGTCTGTTTCAGCAGGCTGTACGGCCCGCCCATTACCGTTCCCCGGTAAAGGCGGAACCCGGCCAGGTCCGGCTCATTTGCGGACGTCCAGGACAACTCAACACTCCAACCACCTGGAGTCCCATCCAAAACTGGTTTTTGGGGTGGATCCACATTAAGGGTATAAGCTACTGTCATCGGGGTGCCGGCATTTCCCGCCTGGTCAAGGGCGGTGGCGCGAACCTGATAACTGCCATCGGTAAGGCCTGAAGTGTCCCATTCATATATAAGTACCTCACCATAAACATCAACTTCTTTTTGTTCAATGAGAGTCCATTCCTCATCACCGGAACCTTCCGGCAGGTATTCAAGGTCTACTCTTGCTAAGCGGTAATTGTCACTGGCCAGCACATAGATCTTTGGATTTGCCGGCAGTGTCGCACCTGAACCGGGCCCCATGCTGATAACCTGGGGCGGTTCATTATCTGCCAGCAGTTGTGCAGAAACAGCTCCGGCGGGACTCCCCTCATTTCCGGCCAGGTCGCTGGCAGATACTTTGTAATAGTATGTCTTGTCAGGTAAGACATCACGGTCGCGGCAGCTAAGGCTGAGTAGTTTACTATGGAGCAGTATATACGGCCCCTCGGCTTCTTCAGACTTATAGATGTTATAACCGGCAACATCAGCTTCAGCGGCGCGCTGCCAGGAAATCGTCAGATACCCGCTCGAGGCTTCGATTTCAAGACCTGCAGATGCCTCAGGCGCAGTACGGTCAACAATGTATTGATAAGCTGCAGACACCTGTCCGGTGTTCCCGGCTGTGTCAACTGCCAAAGCCCTCACATAGAGTGACCCCTCAGTTATTTCCGACACATCCCAATTGTACGATACAACCTCCCTGGCAGACCCATTGGCCACATTTACGGTGGTCAGGTCAGCCCATGCGGTATTGTCCCGAGAAAACTGAACTGTTACAGAAGAAACGCTGAAATCATCTTCAGCAGTAATTATAAGGGGAATCTCACTGGTGAAATACCCCGGGATTGGCTGAATAGCGGTAATTACCGGTCCTTGCGTATCTGCCGTGGTTTTTGCCGGTATTTCATCACTTGGTGTGCCCCGGTTCCCCCGTGTGTCGTAGGCCACAACCCTGAACCAGTACTCTGTACCCGGAGCTAAACCTTTTACTTCATACCCCAGTTTACTTGAAACCGTACCGGCAACAGAGTAGGTTCCATCAGGTGCATCCTTGCGCTCCACCTGGAAATAGGCAAAATCAGCATCAGGTACGTCATCCCAGCGCAGCAGCACACTGGTGGCATAAGGGGTATAGACAACACCGGTTACCTGGGCAGGACCCTGGTTATCAATGGTATAGTAACGGACAGGGTTCCCGTCACTCACATTACCGGCAGAGTCCCGGGCAATGGCCCTGACCTGTACCGGCCCGTTAAGTGGTGTGGTCACCCACTCAAAGTCAGCCTGTTCCCTGGTAGCAATGGTATTAATCTCATGCCAGCCGGTTCCCCCATCCGCAGAGTACTCCAGGGTTATTCTGGACAGAGCAATATTATCTTCAGCCCGCACCGTAACCTGGGCCGCAGACCCAAAGATGGTTGCATTATCAGGTGAAATCCCCAGAATGACAGGAGGCACATCGTCAGCTATGGCAGCAGCGGCGGCTATATTGGAAGCCGAACCCTCCTGTTCAAAGTTATCAACAGCAGTTACCTTATAGTAGTAAGTCAGACCCGATTCCACAGATGAATCAAGATAGCTCACCGTCGCCCGGCCATAAACCCGCGTCAGTTCGGTATAGGGTCCTGCCACGGAATTGGCCCGGAAGATTCTGTAGTAATTCACATCGGCGCTGGCAGACGCCTCCCAAACCAGACTGACACTGCCGGACCCATAAGTCGCGGTAAGGTTTCCGGGCGTCTGGGGAGCCGTGCGATCAATCTGGTAGTTTACGGTTTCGATAGTGTTATTGCCAGAGCCGTCATAAACCACATAGCGGACAGTATAGCTGCCACTGGCCATGGCAGACAGATCCCAGCTGCCATAAAAATAGGGGTTAGGATCATAATATCCCTGACTGGGTCCAGTAATCTGGCCGGTAATCGGCATCCACTCAGAATCCGCCGTGGCATATTCTATCCTGGCCGTTGCTCCGGCTGAGCCATTATTATCTCTAAAATACACTGTCAGTTGCTCTGAGGTATCTCCCCCTATAGTGGTCCCGTTTACAGGTTCAACGCTCATTATGACCGGGGCCAGCTCATCAGCCCAGGTAGTCCCGTCAGCCGGGGCAGATTCAGCCCGGTTGCCCCACCGGTCACGGGAAATAACCTTATAATAATATGTAGTGTCAGGAAGCAAACCCGTATTGGTGTATGATTTTTGACTGGCCGGAAGCCAGCTTTCACGCCAGTATCCATAATCCCAATAACCGGTGATAACTGAGTATGATCCGTCCTGGTCGGTACTGCGGGAAATCAGGTAGCCATTGGCATCAGAATCCGATATCAGCTGCCAGTCAAGCTTGATGCTGGCATCACCTGGAGTTGTACTCAGATAGACGACTTCTGACACTGTCTTATCAAGGGTCCAGGTTACGTCAGCAGAGCCTTGGTTGCCGGCGGCATCACCGGCGGTAACCCTGACCATGTATGCACCGGATGACAGGCCTGCAGTATTCCAGGTAAAGTTCGTATAATAATAGATATCAGGGCTGTAACCACCTTGATATGGACCGGATTTGGAGACATTCATAGCCTCCCAGGTATTCCCTTCATCTCGCGAGAAAACCGCGTCCATAGCGGTAACAGCCTTATTGTCAGTAGCCCTGGCAGTGAAACTGACAGATGGTCCTCCGGTCAGTGAACCATCAGCCGGATCTATCAGGGTGACCACCGGAGGGGTCATATCATCTCCCGGTTTGGACCACACTATCGGGGAAACCTTGCTCCTGTTACCATATTGGTCATAGGCAAAAACCTGGTAGTAATAGGTCTTGCCTAACGTAACACCGGTATCCCGGTAAGTAAGGATGTCCTTGCCAACAGTGGTGATACCAGAGAACCCCCCGGTAATATAAGTTGATTTGTATATTTCGTACCCGCTGCAGTCAGATTCCGGAATGGCGTCCCAACTGAGCACAACAGCTCCTTCGGCGGGAACGGCCTGCAGGTTCTGAACAGGGCTTGTGTAAACATCCAGGTAAACAGACCGGCTGACAGTGGCGGTATTATTGGAATAGTCGAAAGCCGTGATACGATACATGTAACTGCCTGAGGACAGGCCTGAGGTTTGCCAGGATTTAGAACCAGAATAATCATTTGAATAATAGCTCTTACTGGGACCGCTGGTATAGCCTGTCATGGCGTTCCAGTTAATGCCCTGATCAGTGGAATACTCATAGGTAAAGGCTTTTATTCCCCTGGCGGAATTATCAGTGGCAGATACACTAACACTAACGCTAGTCCCGCCCGATGTGCTGCCCTCACCCGGGCTGGTAGATTTAATAACAGGCGCTGTATTGTCAGGCAGCGGTTGGCTGGAAACCTCATTTGAATAAGGGCCTTGGTTGACGGCCTTGTCCACTGCAGTTATCACATAATAGTAGGTGGTCCCGCCCGATACCGATGTATCGTCATATGTAGTTGTTGCTGATGAACCAATCAGAACATAACCGGAACCCGGTGTCACAGACCTGTATATTTTGTAAGGGGTCGAAGCAAGGTCTGTTTCTGGGTTGGCCGACCAGCTAAGGGTAACCTTTTCCATAGTTGGAATAGCTATGAGGTTTGCCGGTGCTGCCGGGGGGGTATTATTAATCTTCCATATTCTAACCGGCGTCCCATTGGAGGGGGTCCCGGCCTTATCATAGGCTACCGCCCTGAACTTGTAGGACGTATCTGCAGGAGGCCCATAAACACCGACACTTACAGTGCTGTCCCAGTAGTAGTTCCCGGTCCAGGACGTCTGGTATGTACCGGTCACGGGGTCATAATAATCCCAGCTATAAGACCACATTTTGTCAGCGGGCAAGGACCCGATAACGTCCCATGTCTGCCCGTCATTAAAGGACATCTGGAAATCGATCCTAGAGACACCGGAACCGGAATAATCAGTTGCCTTGGCTGTGAGTTTACTCTGGGTGCCTTTCAGGAGAGGGTAATCATTAACTGTATCCTGGGGTTCCAGGCTGAAAACATATGGGGCTGTACTGTCCAGATTCACTTTTTGGACTGAAGTGTGTGTTCCGGCGCTGTTGGTGGCGGCGACAGTCAGTGTGGTTACTGCAGAATCAAGTGTAACATCATATGAAAACTGTCCGGCTTCATCTACGGGGACATCGCTGCCGTTAACGGTTACCGTGGCTCCCGGCTCGGTAGTCCCGGTCAGGTTGTACGGACTGCCTGTTGTGGCCACTTCAGGCCCGCCATTCAGAATGAGCGCCGGTCCCGTATAGTATTCCCCAAACGTAGTCACTGCCGGTCCTTCATTGCCTATGTTATCAACAGCATACAATTCGTATAAATAGGTCTTTCCCTGTTCAACGTAAATGTCAGTATAGCTGTGCTCAGGAGAGTAAATGTACCAGGAACCGTTATAGTTTCCGTTAAGTTCCCGGACCAGGTAGTAATACCTTGCATCTTCAGTCTGGTCCCAAGTAAGGTAGATTCCATTGGCAGCTGAAGCTGCACTGAACCCGGTCGGCAGTGCCGGAGCTAACCGGTCAATATATACCCAGCGGGAAACTGTGGTACTCCGGGCTTCGATATTGGTTGCAGTAGCGCGAATCTGATAAGCAGCCTCCCCAATCTGCGTGATGTCCCATGTACCTGCTTTGCTGTAAGTGTTATTATATGATGTGCCCGGTGTTGCATTGGCGGCATTAAGCGGAACCCATGTCTCACCGTCTTGAGAAACCTCAAACAGTATTGAAGTTATCTCCTTATCATCACGGTACTCGGCGGAATAGGAAACAGAGTTGTATCTGGTCTGATAACCCTCAGATGGGCTCATGGTGACGAATACAGGTGCATCGACAGGCAGCACCTTGTTTAGTACAGGCGGATCCAGGGAGCGGTTGCCGAATTCATCGACAACAGTTACCTTATACTCGTAGGGGACTCCCGGCAATGCAGTCGTATCATTGAAGGAAGAGCCAGTGAAGCTGCCTGACAGAATGGTGCTGTTTCTCTGAACGATTACATAATCGAAGTCCTCAGCCGGATTTGTCCAGTTGAGCAGAAAACCATTGCTCTCCGCATTGATTTCTCCTGTAAAACCTATTACATTGGCAGGTCTGGTGGAATCCTTGTAAACATATCGTTCAACAGAGAGCGAATTGCCATCAACACCGGCAGCAGCTGCCCGGAACAGATATATCCCGTCAGCCGGGCCATACTGTCCACTAAGGTTTAAGTCAACTGAACGGTACCACCTCGACTCCTCAGAATTGCTGCCAATGGTTCCGCCATAAGAAATGTATGGATCAAGTGGCTGCCAGGAAACCCCATCGCCGGAATAGCTGTAATCGATTGCCTCAATATCTTCACCCGCAAGAAAAGAAGCATTTAATGAATAAGAGGTGACATTGGATGCGGTAATCTTCCCATCATTCTCAAGATACCACTCGTCCAGGGTAATCGGGCCATCAACTATAAGGCTGCCGGTCATCTGCGGCGGATCGGCCTCTTCATTGTCATTCCACGCCTGGTCATAGGTCACGATCATATAAGTATAGTTTTTATACGGATAAACCTCATAATCTGTATAAGTGTTTATCTCAGGAGATCCCCAGGTATCATCAAGATAGTCCCAGTAGCCGCTCCCCGAGTCTCCGGAGTCATATACCCACCTGTAAATCTCTACATAGCGGAGATCGCCCGGGTTTGTCCAGCTTAAGATAATTGCGTCATTGTTCTCGTTGGGGACTGCCATAAGATTGCTTACATTGTCGGCAACAGTGTCTTTATAGACTACCTCTTTTACAGTCAGACTATTACCATCTGTATCGGAGGCTGTGGCCTGAACCCAGAAATGGCCGTCTGCCAGGTCACTGACATCCATTTCGGTATAACGATACCAGCCATTACTCCAGTAGCTGTAATCTAACTCCCCATCATAGGTGACCACAGGGCTGTCCCAGACCACCTCATCAGTTGAAATCTGATAATCAATTGATGTGATCTCTCCGGCAGCGCCGAAATAGGCTTCCACTCCATAATATTCCGCATTATCGGCATTAACAGTGCCGTCATTATTTAAATAAAACTCTTTCAGGGTAATTGGAATTGCATCCATCTCACCCAATACTGATGGCGGGTCCGGTGACCAGTTGCCATGAGAGTCATATGCTACTACCATATAATAATAAGTATTGTAAGGTTGAACTTGCGAATCGATAAAAGTGGCTTCATCAGTGTACACCAGCCAATCCCAGTCATATTCCTCTTCCAGGTCATAGCTGTAATAGCCTTCATCCTCGTTGGGATTATATTTGAAAATTTCTACGTACTCAAAATCCTCTGCCGGGTTGGTCCAGTTCAGGATCATGGCCGTGTTATCCGCATTGGGCGCCGCACTTAAGCCGGTCACGGCTCCGGGCGGCACAGTATCCTTGGTAAACTGGCATTCTTCAACACAAGCGCCCTCTTCATTAGCAGCCGTGGCCCGGAGAGTGTAAACTCCGTCCAGCAGACCGCTGAGGTTCATATTGATCTGGCGATACCAATTCGAGTTCCAGCTATAATACTGGACTCCTGAGTCATAGTCGACTGAGTCAAACGAAATCCATGAAGTACCGTCAGTTGAATAGGCATATTCGATGGTGGTTATGTCTTCGATGGCTAAAAAATGCGCTTCAATATAAAAATCAGTCTGGTTGTCAAGATTCACCCTGCCATCATTGCATATGCTCCAGTGACTAAAGGTAATTGGCTCTATTGTATAGTTATAATTAGCAATATCGCTATATACAGAGTCGCTGACAGCAACAGCCTGCAGAGTAATCGCTTCCTGAAGCTCAATGGGATATGTGTAGAGAGAACCAGCCTCCAGAGGAGAAGACCCGTCAGTGGTGTAGTAAATATAAGCATTAACGGTGGTTGTGGAAAGGGCTATCTCAGTACCCAGGGGATAACTGCCGGAGGGTTTGTCGGCCTGAGGCGTTTCCGGAGCGACCGGTTCATAATCATAGTTACTCACAAAATCCGGTGAAGGTCCATAGACATAGTTGCTGATAATAACTTGGGAGGGTTGATAAACATCCGAGTATACATCATCATAAACAGATTCTGAGATCCCGGTGTCATTTGCAGACTGGTCAGAAAATGTTTCATCATCGGTATCACCTTCTGTTAGATTCGAATCGTGATTGTTATTATAGACAGCCTCAAAAGTGGCGGGCTCTTCAGCAGATGATTGATTGGTGGATGATTGATTAACAGATGATTGATTGGTGGATGATTGATTAGTTGACGGCTCGTCGGTGGAGGTACTGGCGGAATTGTCAAGAATCCCGGCATCATCTATGGCTGGGGGGTTATAGGTGTCATAGACAGCCTCACTAACCGAAGCAGCATCTCCCGCCGCCAATGTCGGCGGCAGACCGGCAAGTCCTCCGAAACTGGTCAACAATATCAGAACCATTGTTACCCAACACATCAACTTTCTTTTACGCAAGCAGCTCACCGTCATACTAACACCCCAACTTTTTACTTTTTATCACAAAATTCCTGGTAACTTGTTTCATTTAAAGAAACAATATTTAGTAAATGTTCTTTTTTCGCTATTACACCATCTTTTCCCTTCAGTTTTTAGAAGGTTTTTATCGTAATATTCCGACAATTTCCTCTAAGTTTGTCGAATTGTGTCTAAACAAAAATCTCCTCAAAAATATTGAGGAGAACATCATAAAAGATCACAATTGTTAGGTAATTTAAGGATAAACCAGATTTTTTTACCGGATAATGTAGAAAATTTTCACAGAACCTACACCCAGATACAAAAACGTCGATTTTTCAGGAAATTTTCAGTTTCATACATCCAGCTTTGCACCTTATAAAGAATATTTTCAGTCTCTTTTTATACCGGTTCCTGAAATAAAAGCTGAGATGGACACAGGTTTGGCAAACCTGTTCTCCCGGGGTAAAACAATTATCGGATTGCATATCAGAAGAGGAGATTATAATGACTATAAAGGTACAAACAAACAAGTATTTTTCTTTATTGCTCCAAGTGCTTGGTACAAAAGCTGGCTTAGTTCCATCTGGTCAATAGTGCCTGATCCGGTATTGTTCATGGCCAGCGACGAAATAGATGTTGCTGCCTCAGAGTTCTCGGAATATCATCCTGTAACTGTGCAAGACTTATACAGTCCGCTCCCCGACAATTACTTCTATCCCGACTTTTATTTGTTAAGTCAATGTGATATGTTGGCAATTTCGAATAGCACCTTTTCCTTTGCAGCAAGTATGCTGAACAATAAGGCAAAATCTTTTCTGCGGCCTGTTCTGCATTTAAAAAGACTAATTCCATATGATCCCTGGGCAAGCTAGCCGCTGCTGAATATCATTAGGAGATTCTACTGATAGTACGCATGAAAAGAAATAGAACGATATCTGCCGGCTAGTTCCGGTATGTTTATTTTGGATAGGTTTCTAATGACGCGCCTTCTTAAGCACAGATTTTGCCGCCTTCTCAATATCATCTGATTGGGATAATTTTTATAAATATAGTTTCCATATGCTTCAAATTCAGAAAATCTGGATAATTCCTCTTTATCGATATTGTTTATTATTGCGGTGTACCATGTGGTGTGATGCCTGGCCTCGATTAGCTTTTTCAGTTCAATAACCCTTGAACCGGCAGCTCGAAACGGTTTTAGTTAAAATACCTGCATACTCCAAAAATAACCACCCTGCTTTATAGTTTCAGAGAGATTATCTCACGGTAAAGTGACTGCTGTTTGTCCGTCGTGCTTCTTAATCTTTTCTGTAACAAAAGTCATTATCTTCGCAGCAATTTCAATAGCAATTTCCACATCTGAGTGTTCCGGTGTTAATAAATCACCGGGATACCGGAAAAGCGTGCTATAAGGGTTTAATTCATCAACAAGGTCATGTAAAACATCAAAATCCGGGTCAATGTCAGCACATTGGTTAACCAGTTCATTCAGATCATGAGTCCTAATCACAGGTTTTCCGTAATACGCTAAATAGGCCTTTAATGATTTTTCAGCACATTGCTGCGTATGATATACCGCTGTATCAAGAATTGGATCGTTACCGGCAAATAATTTCTTGGAAGACAATAAATCGTGTTTAGCTTTAATTAACCAGTCTTCATGCAGCTTCATAAAGTTTCACTCCCTGGAGTTTTATTTTATAAAACAATGAAGATGGCTCTAATGCAAGTTTTTCAAATTCCTCTTCGGTGTATACCAATATATCTTTTGAAACTCTCATATCCCTCAGAGCCTGATAAGCCGGTTTCATTCTTTTATATGTTTTTTGTTCTGAGTGATCAACAATTATGAGAATATCCAGGTCACTGTCCTCTTGTGGTTTTCCCCATGCAAAGGAGCCAAAAAGATATATCTTCTTTGGCTCATAGGCCTTTACCAGCTTTTCTACAATTATAGATATCTTTTGATTATCTACCATTGATAATCTCCTTCCTTCTATTTGACATTCCAAACAAGCCCACAAGTCCTATTATTTATATTTTATTAGTACAAGCCAAAGACTTCAACCCGAATACCGTTTTTTAACATTATAAGCTATATATCTGCTCTTTTATACATTTCGGGAGTAGATTTCGATTCCATAAAATCGTGTTCTTAGGAAAATTATCTCACGGTAAAGTAACAGTATTCTTTTTCACTCTTTCAAAGTCTTACCGGTTTAAAGCCTTGTTAAACCGGCAGCATCATCTGGGAGCCGTCACCTGAAGCCGTATCAAGCCGGTAGAATCCGCTTTCCATTTGCTCCGCGGACATTATTTCTTTGCCATAAGCGTTTCTCAGTTGCAGACTGTAAACAACCGGAAACCTTTTCAATATGTCATCCTGTTTATGGGCAGTCAGGCAAAATAACTGAATCTTATTTGCCGCAGCTATTTGGAAAACAGTATCCAATATATGAGGTGAAGATGCTTTACCAAAAGGATTGTCGGCAACTAAAACCTTCCACAGGTCCCTCCGCCCTTCAGTCTGCTGCCGGATGTGGGTAAGCATAATCATAAACATGGTAATATAGATGCTGTATTCTTCTCCCCCCGACCAGCGGGAAACCTCATCCCAGGGTGCATAATCAATTTTACCGTGACGGATTACAGACTCCTGCCGGGGTTTATAGACTGTTACCCGGCAGTTGTCAAGAGGAGCAATTATGTCCAGCAGATGCCGGGTTTTCAGTTTTTCTTCCATCCTGCGGTTAATTTCATCATCATCTTTACCTTCCTGTTTCCACAATTGCATATCTTCCAGGGCTTTTTCAAAATAATAATTCATTTTATCAGCGCCTTCTGCTTCGTCAAGCAGGGGCCAGTCCAGGCGAATCACCTGAATTTCGCGTTCATAAAGTTTAATCCGGGAGTTTTTCGGAATTTCTGTAATACTCTCATAAACTGCCCCGGCACGACGTAAACACAGGCTGATAAGGTGTTTTTTATTTATTTCACACTCGGCAAGAGTATTATTGAACTGAATCTCATACTGTTCCAAACCTTCAAAAATTCGCAGGAACTGGTCTTGCACAAAATCATAATCATAAAGGCGGTTATCCTCCATTATGGTCTTAACGTCACGGATAAACTGCCTGACCTTTGGATTCTCCGTGCTCTCAAGTTTGCCCAGATACCGGTCAAATTGCCTTGCGACTGTTCCCCTCTGTTTTTCAATATTACTTTTAGTGTTATTAAGTTCTGTTTCTTGCTGTGAAACAATTTTACGGGGCTTGACTTTGAAAGACTCCCATTCCCCGGCAGAATACGGGACACTTTCATCCCAAAACCGCCGTACTTCTTCAGGTATCTTTTCTTCTAAGGTTTCATAGGCGTCATGTGTTTCTTTCTGCCAATCAACCCGAGACTTAATTTGTACTGCCAGCTCTTCCAGAAGCTTTTTTGCGTTATCCATCTGGTTAGCAGTGCTTTCCTTTTCCAAAAGGTGGTCTGCTTCTGAAAAGCCGTCATAGGGCTCCTGCCCGGAAAAATCAGCAGCAATTCTATCCACTATATCCTCAAGCACTGCTTCAAGCTTAGCAGTCTTAATTTTTGCCTGTTCATGCTCAACCTTCTTTTTATCATAAGCATCTTGGCGCTCCCGGACAACTTTCCCGGCATCCAATATCTCTTCTCTGGTCACTATGCGGCGGTTTTGTCTCAGCCAGTCCTCATCAATTCCGGTGTCTTCCACCTGTAACAGGTATTCTTTCTTTCGTTTCACGGCATTTTCCATCAAAGTCTGGGTGCTTTGGCGCTCTTTCTGTGCATTTGAAAGTTGCTCAATTATGCCCTTTACCTCAACTTCGACATCATCATATGATAAATTGAGTACCGGTACAAGCTCAACATCAGCCAGCTGAAAAGCTGCAAAACTGTCCTTATGGCTGTTTATCAAGCCTTTGGCCTCTTTAATCCTGCCCTTCTCCTTCTCCTCTTCCCCGGCCAGCTCCACCAACCTCGTCTGAAGCTCTGCCATTTTAGTGTTTAGTCCTTCAAGCCGGTTAGTAAGCTCTGTTTGTTCCTTCGCTTTGACAGGATACTCATCATGCAGCCGGCAATATGCCTTAAGCTTTTCAATTATCGAATTCAGCTTCTGTTTCTCAACAGTTATTTCCTGAAGGGTATTTTCTAATTGGCTCATTTCCCCTTTTATCAGATCTTTTTCCTTTTCACCTGATTCAATTTTTCCTCCAAGAGATGCCGCCTGACCAAGCAGCATCTGCTCGGATGCTGCCCATCCATCCACTAGCCGGCTGTTGTATTTTTGATAAAAATCTTTTACCTTTTCCTGAAGCGAAATAATGTTTCTTTCCCGGGCTGTAACTTCACTTAACTCGCCTTTCCTAACAGAAATCTGTTCCTCAAGCCCGCTTTTCGTCCTATTAAAGAATTCAGCAGAGGTATAGACTCCGAAGGATTCAGGAAGATAAATAAATAATTCTTCCTGCCAAAGCGGTATAAAAGAATCCGCCTGTCCACCGGTTCTTAAAATTCCCTCACTCTTCACCAAGAACAGGAGAGGGATGTCAGAAGTCCATTCCCGAGCCTGTTTCATTATACTTCTTACGGCAGGAACCTGGTTCTCTTCAATCAAAACTGCAAAGGGCAGACCCGGTTGAGTCCGGATAACAGCTTCCTTTTCTTCCTCAGACAGTTGCTGCTCTGCCAGCCATTCACTGCCTAAAACCACGAAAATCCCGGATTTTTCAAGCCTGTTCTTTATTTTAAGCAGATCATGGTGGGGTACATAAAAATCCCGGCCTTCCAATAAAGCCCACTTCTCCTGCAGGTTGGCCAGCTCTGCCTGTATGCTCAGCTTATGCTGCTGAACAGTGTCAGAGATATCCCGCAGTCTCAGGAGAACTTCTTCCTTCTGTTCGAACATGGATTTTATAAACAAATGCTGTTCACTGAGCAGGCCTCTGACAGAGTCTTCTTCTTTGGAAAAACCTGCAATCCTGTCTCTATATTGGTCTGCCTCATTTTCAACCTTAAGTTGCTCACCCTTCAGGCTCAGGATCTCTTCGCCAAGGCCATCAAACCGGGATTTCAACTCTTGTTTATGGAGATTTGTATCAACCTCCTTAGCTTCCAAAGAACGAAATTCATTTTCCCGGTTTTTAAGCCCCGCGGAAGGACCAATAACCTCTTCCGGGCCGACCAGCGGGAGCAGTTCCTGCCTGGCCCTGTCATACGTCTTAAGCCAGTTACTTACATCTGCCAATTGACCATTCATTTCCCTTTCCTGTGATCTGGCTTGTCCCTGCTCTCTTGTTATATTATTTTTCTCATCTATAAGCTTAACAAGTTCCTTCTCCCTGGATGCCAATTGTCCGTCCAAATATATTTTCTTTTCATCCCAGGCCGCCCGCATAACCTGTTTCTTTTCCTTAAGCAGACCTAATAATTCCGGCTGGCCGCGGTCCATTAAATCCAGTTCCGTGCGATATTTGTTTTCGTCTGTTTCGGCCTTCTCAACCTTGTTAAAATAATCAGCGGCTTTTAGAACTCTTTCGTTTTTACCTGCCTTATCCAAATCGTTTTTCGCTCTCAGAGATTCGTTTTCCAGCGTTTTCCCCACGGCCTGGGCAGCTTTATGTTCCAATTGTTTCAGGAATGCCTCATAACTCCTGCTCTTCCAGGAAAGCTCCCTTTTCCTTTCAATGACTTCACCCTGTTGTTGCAGCAGGCTTTCCGTCTCAAGTTTCGCCTCCTCGGAGAAGGTATAAAAGGTCCGGGCCAGCCTGACCATCTCCCTGGTCTTGGCCCCAAGATCCCCCTGCAGGCGGTCAAGTTCAGCCACTTCATCAACAACTCCCTGAGCATGGTCGCGGATGGCGGCAAAATCCTTCAGGTTCTGCTTGATCACCGGTATTTGCATGAGCATTTCCCGGTGTTCGGTGAATGCATTAAAGAGTTCCTTCTTCCGGGTTTCATTCTGGAAAATAATCTGTTCCACAGTCGGAATAAGCAGGTTATCCAGTAACTGCATGGTGGTCCGGCTCTTTTCAAAAAACTTGTCCACTCCGCCTTCCGAACCGTTTGTATCCCTTATGTTTTTCCATTCCTCAGGGACTATCTGGTATATTTTAAGCCGCTCCTGATAAATACCCGGTGATTCGATAGCCTGGATATTATTATCACGCAGCCAGTCCTTAAGTCTCTGGTACTGCATCGGACGCTTCATCCCATTTATATTATCGGTCTCTACCAGGGGTAGCGCTTCAATATCCAGGCCTGGCCTGTTTTCAAACATGTAATTAAAATAACGCACCTGCACATCACTGCTGCGGCCGCTGCTGAAACAAAATCCAGTACACAAAAACTGCCTGCGGTCCCCGCTGTTATCCAGCAGCCATTCAACCGCCACATGACCGGTATACTGGGTGTGCCTTAAAAGATGGGCAATCTTTCGCTCACCCATTTTGGTATTGGGCAGCACCGTCTGTAAAATCAGCTGAATAAGCAGGGATTTCCCTCCGCCATTAGCCAGTAACAGAAGCGAATCAACCCCTTTTGTGTCAAAAAGAATATCAGGCAGGTGTTTTTTCCCGTTATCAAATTGGATATTAGTCACTCTTATCCGGCTGATGCGCGGCATAGTATCTCTCCTATCATTCCTTAAGTTCCAAAGCTGCGGCTGAAATGTCTTTGGCCAGCAGGGGCAGGGATTCTGACAGCATCTGCAGCAAATAATCCTTGCGATGACTGTTAAAATAATACTTAACAACTAAGTGCTCCATTTTGGGTAAAAGCCTGATTTCCCTGTCTTCCAGCACCTGGACCAATCCTTCTTCTTCCAGAAATCTCATGATTCTCAGAATAAAGCTGATCCTGTTGTTTACAGCCTTCTTTAAATTGACAATCTTGTCATCAAAGGCCGGAATATCCAGCCATGTTTCAGCAACACTCAGTAAGTTTATCCGGTAATTATCTTCCTGGGCCTCTATATCCGCCGGGTCTGCTTCCATAATAGTACTGACGTGCATAGATACGGTTTCCTCCAGTTCTTCAAGAGGGACAAACTGGCGGGAAGCCAAAGACTGGTCATCACTGTTATAGAACTTGGCCAGCAGATTGAGGATGATGAAATACGCCAGGTAAAGTTCACTGTTATTTCGAAGACCCAGCTTTTTCCTCAGTTCATCATTCTTGTATCCAAAGACCCGGTTCCCCACTCCGGGGGATAGAAATAACATATCACCGGTGGAAAAAATCTTAACATCTGCTTCCTTCTCAATTACTTCTTCAAGTATATTTCGCACCTCAGGGCGGCTGTAATTGTAATGGTAATCCCGCTGGGTTTCGTCAATAACGCCTTTCTCCAGCAGTTTCATAAAGATTTTAAAAGCCCATCGCACATCATCCTCAAGCCACTCCATCAGGGTTAACCCTCCTTACTGTAAAATCTGACATTACATAACCGTTAGGCAGGTGAATTATCTCTTCTCCAGCAATTAGTTCAACTGCTTTTAAATCGCAAATATCGCTATAACCGGCCGCCATTCTTACCAGCACCCTGGGCACATCATCCAGGACCATGGTTTCTGTTTCCCACCCGGCCATCATTGGTATCCGGCCCATCTGGTGCAGCTGAACAATAAATGGATAGAAATCCAGCTGATTGATAAGCTCCTCATATTCAGCAGGATCATTCTCTTTTAATTGCCGGAGAACACTGCTGACCTTAATCTCATCCTGTTCAATCAAAGGTGTAAGCAGCATTAGCAGGTATTTCTCCATCTTCCTTTCTTTTTCCAACTGAGATTCACGCTCTTTTTCTTCCTCCCTGCGCTGGATTTCCTCTACCATCTCCGGCAATTCCTGTTCACCCGGCTCTTCACCCTGACCTTTCAGCCTTTGTTCTTCAAAAACCCTGCCAGGGTTGTAAGCTAAGGGTTTATTCACTGGGAGGACAGGGTCCAATAGCTTCTTTAGCACATTTATTTCAATATTCCTCTGTACAACCGGAAAGAGGAATTCGGTTTCAAAATTCACCTTAGGGTTAAATGCGGTCAGGATCATTGATTCAACTGCATTAACCATCAGGTTTTGGACCCGTATTTTTTCTGTAAAAAGTGACTCGTGCAAATGTATCACATCAATTAGCCGGCGCCTTATTTTAATGATCTTTTCAATTGCCCGGTCCTCTTTTGCTGTAAGTTTACCCGCATGGTATTCATTCATTGTATAATCAATCAGTTCCTGAAGCTCATGAAACACCGCTTTTTCCCTGTTTAACTGCTCATTAATTCTTTCCAGCTGTTTCTCCAATTCCCGTTCCCTGGCCACCTGGAGAACATCACGGATAATCTTTTCCTTGAGCTGCCGTATTCTTTCTTTTTCTGTTTTAACGGCCAGCGCCAGTTCCTCGACAGACCTTAGCGCCCCGTCAAAAACCCCTTTTTGGATCTGCTGTCTTAAATAAAGCTGAGTAATGGAAACCTGCAGTTCATTATACATTTCCTTGGTCTTGAAAAGCATCTCCAGGCCTGCCGTGGAAAGTTTAAGGCGGACCAATTTATCCTTGATATCATAATCCTCTAACTCTACCAAATGAAATTTATGGGTTTTTTCGGTATTTGTTTCGATATCCGGATAAGTAAAGGAATGAGGACGGCCATTGTTCATCAGCCCTTCCCGAACTATAAAATCAGCCAGTTCCGCGGCTTCCTCCTGACTAAGCTCTTCATTATACTGCTGGCGGACAATATGCTGCAGGAAAAAAGCTATTGCTTCATAAGTACAATCCTTCTCAACCCTAAGCATATCTTCCAGGATAAACAGCATAACGGCTACGCCTAATGTGGGGAGGTTATAAGGGTATTTGGTTTTCTGGCCTAATGCGATAATTGGAGTAAAAACTGCAATATTACTCATCCGTTCCCCAAAACCGCTTAACATCTCATTGAACCATTCTGTTCGCACCGGGTTAACACCACCTAATCTTTCTGCTCTGCCGCCAAAACCCGCATAGCTGCATAATCAAGTCCTTCCTGAGGAAGGTAATACCCCGCCATCAGCATCTTTTTCATCCCTGCCGCAATATCCTTGGTAAAATATGCCGCAAATTCTTCAACTGCCTCATGGGAAAACCTCTGGTTTTTCCTAACCACAGGGGCATCAAAACCATACTTCTCAAACAAAATCTTATAAAAGAAGACAAACGGTTTAACAGGTATTTTCGCAGCAAGAGCATGCCATATACTAATTCCTTCGGGGTCTAAATCCCCAAAATAGCAAAACTCAGAGGTTACATTTTGATAATCATCAAGTTCCCCGTAAAAGGAAATACTTTTTTCTATCTTTCGCCCTTCACCATAAATCAGCAGGGAAAACTCTATACCATCCCATGAATTAATGCCTTCCTGAAAAAGAGTCTTCAAGGAAAAGAACGTGTCTTTGTTCTCTACAATGAGCACATTAACTGGGCCGCTGTTTTGCTTCTTGCTATAATAAAAAAACGGCTCATGAGTAATATAACACTGCAATTTATCCAAGTCCAGGCCAACCCGCTGTAAAAAATTCTGCCCCTGAACCGAAAGAAGCCACTTCTCATCACGAAAGACCTGAAAAGACCGCTCATTAACAGTAATTGGAGTCAGTTTACCCAAATCAGGGTTATCTTTTAAAAAACGGTCAAGTAAAGATATGTACCTCTCATCCTGCTCAAGCTCTTTGACGTGCCTGAGATAAAATGAGGTGTTTATCATTGGATGATACTGGGTTAATAGCTGCCGCCTCTTTTCCAGCTCCGGCTTTTCATCACTGGGCACAATCCGGTAAATATTATAAAGCTCGGGACTCTTACAGTTTATTCCTCTTGCCTTAACCGGTGAAAGGATGCCCTTTTCAACCATGTCTGTGATTATTTCAGCAAGTACCGGATATCCTCCGGCCTTCCAGTAGCCGTCAATCCCCAGAGAACCAATTACATGTCTTTCTATAAGTTCACATTCTATAAGTTTTTTCTTTTGGTTCACTATAAAACTTATTACTGCTTGTTTCATTGGGCGTCACATCGCTTTTAAGATGATTTTATTAATTCCATTTTTCTTCATTTTTTGCTCAAAACCTTTAAGCTATCCATATTTTCCCTTAATTTAGGCAAAAAAATCCCCCGCATGTTCTCAGGGGGATCTTAGCATATATAAGTGACAGGTGTTTGTCAGTTTAAAATACCCATATTCAGGCGTTGTCACCAATATTTCCCTACTGAATAGACTCGTGCTCCCATCGGAGAATAAAATCCTTCTCATTACATATTGATTCATAAACGGGGAAAAGAAAACGTTTAATAAGCTTCATTACATCAGGAAATTCCGGAATATCCTTGTTATCAATTCTTCGGACAAATAAATCCCATCTTTTTCTCAACTCCTCGTTTTGGCAAAATATAATGTCCCCGCTTGTCAAGACACGAAAATAGATTTGCTAAGATAAATATCCCTTCCATATTTTAGTTGTTAAGCTGCAAGCGTATTGTACTTGTAATAGATATTATGCGGAGTAGCATAATCAAGCCCTTGGTGGCTTCTTTCGATGTTGTAATGGGCCATGAATTCATTGGTCATCTCTTTTACTTCTCGGATAGTTTCAGGGCGTAACAGATATAACCGTTCCCACTTAAACGATCTGAAAAAGCGCTCTATCATGATATTGTCAGTGGCGCGGCCTTTTCCATCCATGCTGATCCTGATGGATTCGTGACCCTTTATATAATCGATATAAGCCCTGGATGTAAACTGGCTGCCCTGGTCGCTGTTGATAATTTCAGGCTTTCCATAAGTGGCAATGGCAGCTTCTACTGCCCGAACAATGAAGTCAGAATGCATAGTGTTGCTGATTGACCACCCCACGATGAACCTAGAGTACCAGTCGATTATGGCTACCATATACACAAATCCTTCTGGTGTCCCTATGTAGGTTATGTCGATTGACCAGACATGATTCGGATGATTGATATCTAGGTTTCGCAGTAGATATGGGTAAGTCTTAGCTTTCTTGTCTCGCTTACTAAGATTTGGTCCTGGATAGAATACGTGGATACACATTTCTTCCATGTATCGCCGCAGAAGCCGCTTGCCGACTTTTTCAAACCCTAGCTTCTGAAGCTCGTTCCGGATGCACCTAACCCCATAAGAAGGCTCCTTGTAGTGAATTTTGTCAATCGCATTCTTAATCGCAATCTCACTTGTTGACACTTCAACTTCAACATTTTGATAGTAAGCGGTTGATCGCGGGAGCCCAATGAGCTCACACTGGCGTTTGATTGTCAACTTAGACTTTTTGTGTTCTACTAGCGCTTTTTTTCCTCAGTTCCAATACTTGAACTTGTTTTTTTTTAAGCCAATCAAGGTCGATGGTTAGTTCTCCAACTTTACGCTCGAGAGCTACCTTCTCAACTTCGAACTCCTGCTTTAGCTTCTCTAGCTCTGTAGCCTTCTTGTCGAAGACTGAAGGCATATTGGTGAGAAACTCGGATCTCCAACGGCTTATCAACTGCTGACTTACTTCATACTTGTTTGCAATTTCAGCCAATGTGTTTTCCTCTCGAAGGGTCTCAAGAACGATATTGGCTTTTTCCTCTGGGGAATATTTTTTTCGTTTATTCATCATGTCACCATTATATCTTAGTTTTGAAATTTTGTGTCCAACCCTATGTGTACATTATATTTTGGAAACTTCTATTTATCGTGGTCATATTCTCACTCCCACTAACACATATTTATCTTCTAAAGATAAGTTGCATTTTACAAAACAACTGCAATTTTTAATTTTTGCAGTTGTTTTGTAAATTAACCTAATACTATCATATCAATAATCCCGGTTATTTCAAACTATCTCAAATTATATATTATACAAAACAACTGCATTTTCCCCTTTTTGCAGTTGTTTTTGTAATACTTATTTTTTTAATAAAAGAACGATTTTCCTGTATCCTTCGAATTGGTTGAATAACCAATTCGAAGGTAAACAGCAAAACAAGTGAGTACAAGTCAGATGAAAAAAATTTTTAAAGGCACAAAAAACTAAAAACACTACTCACTTTTAAAAGACAAATAAAAAGCTTGGAACGCCCTATTTATAAGGGATCCCAAGCTTTTCTCATTCCACAACTGTCAAAGACAGGAGTATATATTAGGATAATTGGCCCTTTTTAGCGGGAAGTTGGGTTAAAGGCAGGCAATGTAGTCTCTAACCGCCCCTGTGACACTCACATAAAGAAATTAAGCACTCACTACTTCTTCTTGGTCAATTTTTTTTTCTTTTTGCCATGACAAAGGATAAGACCAGATAACTCACTGAGCCGACTATAAACGAAAGCCCGCTGCTGGTGGTGAAATAGAATACAGGACTGAGGATCTCGCCGGTACCAGGGTTATACACCAAAGCCCCTGACACAAGACCCAGCACAACGGAGACGAAACCTATCGGTTTGAAGCTCTTATTTGAGTCATAAAGAGCGCGCAGTGAAACCTTTTGTTTGCGAATAAAGAAATAATCCACTATCAATATACCGCAAATCGGAGCCAGCAGAAATGCAGAATAGGAAATAAACGCGCCAAAGTATTCTACTACGCCACCCCAAAGGGTCAAGACCGCCATGTAAGCTGTCGTAATAAAGGCAAACCACTTAAACTTAAGATTCGGGAAAACTGCTTTCAGGATCATGCTGTATATGTAAGTACCCGTACCGGCAGTTCCGATGTTGGCAATTGCAACCAATAACAAAGAGAGCAGTGCTAACTTGGGTCCGCCCAACGTGGCAAGAATGGTTGTCGGATCATCCGTGAAGATTCCGGTCTTTGCAAACATTGCCAGAGACAATACGCCCCCGGTAAAGACAAAGAACGGAGCGACAACACCATAGCTGATGGAAGTGGCCCAATAACCTTTTCGCTCATTGTTGCACAGCCTCGGTATGACAGCTACCCCCATAGCCCAGGAAATGGCAAACGCCACGCTGGCTTCTATATTCAGAGCGTAGGTGTCTTTCGTATACGTCGCAGGAGTAAAGCTGGTAATCGACTCAAGCGGTACAGCGGTAAATGCTACAACAGTCGCGATTATTCCAACCAGCAGCAGAGCAGAGACCATAAACCGGTTGGTCAATCTGATTGTCCCCGGGCCTCCAAGCGCGATAAACATTCCGAGGAGGACGCAAACCAAGGCAACTACCGGCCGTAATCCCGGCGCAATTCCAAACCCTAACTCCTCGGCCAGACGCATCATGGAACCCGCGAATATATCCGCGCACACTGAAAACCAAGGCAGCACCATGATTATTACCGCAACTGCAATCACCCTGTTGGCCGTTACACCGAAGATGGAGCGCATCCAAACCCAAATGTCCACGCCATACCGGACCGCAAAAATCGCCGGAAGCGCTATCAGCGTGATGAAAAGTATGTTGGGACCGAACACGCTTGCTATTAACTGCTTAAAAGTCAGGTTTTGCGCCATAAAAGCGCCCTGTGTATAACACCATGTGGCAATGGCATATCCGCTGGTAATCAGCAGTGTGTCAATAAATCCGTATTTCTTTTCGCTTTTTATCATCGGCACTACGCCGAAAATGGCTTCTTGATCGGTTGCTTTACTCATATTCTTTCTCCTCCATTCACACTAATCCCCAAATAATCATGCCCGCTCCCACGAAAATCGCCACACCAACGAAAAACCAGTCCACTTTGTTGAAGGGCTTGCCGAGGTCATACTCTTCATTTTCCAGCTGAGAAATTCGGTTTTCAATCTCTTGATTCATTGCCTTTTCGAAATCAGATATTTCTTTTGCCATTGTTAACTCTCCTTTCAATCATCTCATGTTTTGCTTTTCAGGCGGTAGTAATCCTGCATATCGAGATACATCGCAAGCGGATACTCGCCAAATATTGTCGAGTGGCTGATTCAAAACCGCTGAAAAATTCATAAGATTTATAGTTTTTAGGCTTTTTGCACCCCCCATTCGCATAGATTCGTTTCGAAAACGCGACTTTTTCAGCGGTTTCGGACGGTTCTTCTGATACAACAAGTGTCAAGAGAACTTTCTTTTCGACACTTGATTTGGACTAATTGGGGTCGGCGTTATGCGGTGTCGCCGGAGATGACCAGAATAACGCTCCGCTCAATCTATCCACAAACACAATGGTGACTTTGAACTTTTTCGTGGCGACATCGCCGGCATGTCCGGATATCACCCTGTCGCCAATCTTTATTTCAAGCGTGCCCTCCATCATGTATTCAACTTCATTGTAGCTAAGCGCCCATTCAAACTCCGAGCGGTCCATCTCTATAAAGACGCGCCCAGATCACGGTTTTCGCTAAGCTCCAGTACGTCTTTCAGGTATACCTTGTCTCTTCTAAAGTCCTTTCGAACAAACTTCTAAATAAATTATATATGCAAAATTCATACCATCAAATTATTCAATGATTTTCAAATAAGGCCTGCACATAATTTCTTAATTTTCGAAGCTACTATTAGGAAAACAAGCGTTTTTTGCTCACCTTTTTAAAACTGCACTTGTGCTGTCAAAAAGTGTAATTATTTTTTTCACTGAAAAATCTCATTCCACTTTTTTGGTCCTACCCGAACAAATCACAATTGAAAAGTTCTATCCTAGTTTAAACACTTTAATATTGCAGCAAAAACCTTTGTTTCATCTTCAACAAAAGAAAAATCCCCTGTTCCCTTTACCGCCAATTGACGGATTTTTCCTTGTTTAGCCGGAGGGAAACCAATAACACTGAGTTTGTCATAATAGGCTGCCACCTTAAGTGGGTCCCTTCCTTGATTCCATGCGCCATCTGTAAGGATTAAGCCCCTTTTTTTCAAATTTATTGAGCTGCTTTAAACCTTCCTCCAATACCAATCCCACATCTGTATCACCATAAAGTTCCAATGCAAAAAGTATTTGTAGAACAGTTTCAGGCCCAACGTTCTCATCAAGGGCCTTAAAACCGTAACTCCGCTGCTAAAAGCCAACACAGCATAATCCCTCTTAAAATAGTGTGCAATTGAAGCTGCAGTAATAGCCGCAAGAATAACCTTTATACCCTTCATAGAATAACTCCGGTCTCTGAATAGGAAATATTCTTGGATACATTAAGCAGACCATTTGGACCTATTGATTGATAAGTTTGAATCCATTGTCTGATGTTTGAAGGGTAAACACCTAACAGAATTGCTAAATGATTAAGTGAGTCTTCCCCGCGAAGGTATTTTTCAACAGCCGATATTCTTTCTACTCCTGATATTTTCGATTTGTGGGACAAAAAAAGCTCCTCCTTGTGATAAACAGTTTTATTATTTAAACTGTCTACCACAAGGGGAGCATATCACCCTGTTGAGAAACGGAGGCTTTAGTTATTGGGGTAATCATCCTAATACTATCGTGGGCTGCAAACACCACATGGTGTATATCCATACGCTCTGGCATTATTAACATCCGTAAACCAAATCTCATTCCCGGGAAGTATCTTTTTTGCCCATTGACATTCCTGGTAATGGTATTTATTTGATTTTTTGCTGCCTACATATCTCCCCCTTGAGGACTCTGACCCCGTGAATCCCCACAACCCATTGCCGTCTTTCCGGGCCTGAGCTTGAAGGTCTTTAAAGTAATCGACATATTTTACATTTGGCGGAACTGTCATCAACTAGGCATATCCATTAAGCAGCAGAACCGCATTGAACATTTTGGATCTGATTTCCTATTACTGCCCGTTAATGGCTTTTCAAGCCAAACATAGGCTAACATCCGCCCGTATTTATCTCTCTCTGTTACATCGAATTCCAAAAAGACTGACTTACCGTTTAATACTCTATTGGTAAAATTCGAAGCTTCCGGGCCATAAGCCTCCACCGGTTGGGTGGGGTGTTTGGTTTCAGGAGTATCTACCCCTATCAACCGTATCCTTTCCCGATTCCGATCCACAATGACATCTACAGTATCACCATCAATTACAGATGTGACCTCTGCCGGGACCACTTCTATCTGACTGTCAACCCTGTGGTTGTTTACCGTGCGATTATTTACTGCCTGGTTATCTGTTATCAGGTTGTTTTTACCTGTAGCTGCATAGTTACAACCTGTTACTAAGGCAAAACATATGACAGCACTTGCAACAACCCTAGGCTTCTTATATAGCCGGGGAAGAATCACTGCGAAAAATATTGTTAATAATAAAACAAGCATAAAAGTGTTTTCCATAGAGCCTCCTTGAAGTGCTGTTTTAGATTAGCTAGACTTTATGGAACCTTATTGCAGAATATTAGATTTCCTTTTTAACTACTGTCATATTTAAAAATCCCACAGTTTGCACCCGATTGTCCCTGTCCAGTCACTGAGGACCAGATTCAGGAAACAGCCCGGTTTGTTTTTGTAGTTTTGCACCAATGAGCTTTTCTATGGCAGTTTGGACACAGTGCCAGTGCATTGTTAACAGTATCACCCCCTTCACTCTCCTTTTTGTTTCTTTTGATGAAAAAAATAAATCCCCTTTAAGTACCAAGGAGATTATCTTATATCAAGGTGACAACAATTTATCAGTTATGATAATTTATTGCCAAATTCGCAAATTATAAACTACTAACCATTCTGAATCTATAAAGGCCATTTATCTACTGAGCCTACAAAATTAATGTATCATTCGATTTCATAAAACTATCAAAATCCTCAAAATCGGCATGTTTCAATTCTTTCCCAAAGTATGATGCGATTTCTGACATGCTATTAATACATAACATTAAATCAGACTTCATTACCCCTTCATCAAAATTATTGAAGAAATTGTTGAAAACATACTGGTTTTTTTGCAGTCTTTCTTCAACTAACTTTTCAAATTGAGCTCTTTCTGCCCTCATGACCTCAATAGATTCTTCGTACAATCTAATTAGTCTCACGGCCTCTTCTTCTCTAAGTTTTGCGTGTTTGAAAGTATCAACACATGTCTGATAAATATTTGACGCGAGCATGTATCCAATCAAACTACCCACCAATGCTCCACCCGGTCCAAAAACAACACCTGCAGTCATTCCTGAATATACACTGGCCATGGTACTAAAACCTTTTTCTCCAATCTGAATCATTGCTTGTTCAGAATCTATATCACCCTTGATAAAATCTATTACGGTAATTCCAACATCGATCATTCCAACTGCGATGCTTGTAGCCACATTTGTTTTCGAAAGAATAGCATTACCAGACTTTTGTGCAACAGTTCTAACCCCGGTACTCACCATACCGGTAACTCCACCACGAAGCCCAGCCTTACCAGTATCTATCACCACATTTCCAACAAACTCTTTCGAATCAATTTCCGATTTGCACAATGATATAGAATTTTTTAAAACAGAAATTCCTCCACCAATTACTATTGAAGCAATCATGGTTGATTTAACAGATTGGCACAATTCTTCTCTAAATTGTTTTGACTCAAGTTTGTGGGAATAACCTTGTGGATTCCTGGCGGCTTCCATTGCTTCATTATAGCTCGTACCACCGGAACAGATTTCTCCATGCTTCAACTCTCCAGTCATATTTTCCAGCGTGTCTGCGTATTCCGGTGCCTTTAATGTCCCAGCTTCAACTCTTTTCTCAGCGAGTTCACGGGCTTTATCAACTTTATCAGAGTTGAACAGTTTTTGCATTCCCTCATATTTTTTATCTGACATCTCAAATAAGGCACTAGATGCTTTATCGCTCGACTTTGCTTGAACTTCCCTAAGAACTTTATTTCCATCTCTGATTAATATATCTGCCGGATCATGAGGAAAGCCTATATTTTCGACAATAATAACCAACATTACCGACATAAATTATTTTTTATTGCAATTATAATGTTTCTTTCTAGAATAAAACTGTCTGTCGTCCCTTCGAAATAGGTCTATTTTTGGCAACCGATTTCCGCACAAAAAAACAGCGCATATTTGCAAAAATATACGCTGCCGTTGCATAATTAAAACCGAGTAAATCGATAAGCCGAGTTCTGTCGTTGGATGATCATCTATCTCGAACGGCTGTTACCAGCCGCCTCTAGCGACCTAACCCGGGAGCGGAACGGGCCGTTCCATTGCCCCCCTATTCGGTCTTGCTCCAGGTGGGGTTTACCTAGCCAGCCAGTCGCCTGGCTGCTGGTGAGCTCTTACCTCACCTTTCCACCCTTACCACGGATGAACTCCGGCCTTAAAGGCTCTGGCCTCTTACCGTGGCGGTTTATTTCTGTGGCACTTTCCTTAGGGTCGCCCCCACTGGGTATTACCCAGCACCCTGCCCTGTGGAGCCCGGACTTTCCTCAGATACCGCCTTTCGGACTGGTATCCGCGATCACCTGATTTACTCGATTTATATTCAACTTTGGATTCTTATCTTAACACCTTTTCAGAAATAAGTCAAATACCTTGTTTATCCATGTTACTTCCATATATCTAACTCCCATATATCTAGCTTTCATATAACTATTAAATATCGCAGGTTTAACCCACTATTTGTGCTGGCTCACTTCCAGCAGATCTGCTCTCATTGGTTGATATGTGACTATTTCTATCGTGTCCTCCAGAGCTTCAATCTCATGGTCGGAATATGAACTAACCACCAGACCGGCGCCTTTAAGCATTACGATATCCTGGTCGGCAACCACATACTTCAGCGCTCCCTGGACGATATAACTGCCCTGCTCGTGATAGTGCCGGTGAACTCCAATCTTGGAGCCCTTCTCGTACTTAAATCTGACAAGCATCATTTTAGGAGTAAAGGCAAGAATAAGCCCCGATATGCCCGGATAAACCTCAAAATTCAGGGCTTGGGCGGTTATGCGTTCTGATGATGCCGCCGAGGCTGCCTTTGCAAGCTGCTTGGGTTTCTGATTATTTTTCCCTTTTATAAAAGATACCTTCAGACTGTTAAATGACTTGGAAATCTTTTTTACACTTTCATGAAGCGGCATGATACTTTGTGCCCTGACAGACATATTATCGGCAAGTTGACCGACTACCAGCCGATTATCTGATAATATGACCACATTTTTAAATTTCCATTCTGCAGCCCTTGATAAAGCCCGGAAAATCGCATGATAAACTGTCGAATTCTGTGTCTCTATACCGAGGTACTCCGCTTCCTCATAAAATGGCACCCCGGCAGGGTCGGTATAATAACAGATTCCAATACCCGATTCGCCATTATTCTGGTGTGCATGGCCGGCTACTGCTATATATAAGGTATTCAATTTCATACACTCCCTACTATCTTCATATTTTTCATAATTCAACAGGAATTGCTTAATATCATTATATGAAGATAAATAGTTATGTGCTTTATCAAAACAGACAAGAAGTGATTTTTTCTGTTTACTTCATTATCAGAAGCCTCCCGCAATTATCACACTTTACATCGCTGCGGTCTTTTGCTTTTTTTAATATGTCAAAAGAAACACTCATATTGCACCCCGAACAGATCCCTCCCTGCAGAGCCGCAATCCCTTTGCCGTCTTTAAACCCGGTACAAAGTTTTTGATACTTTTGCAGCGCCTCCGGCGGTACTTTTCCCTTAATTACATCCAAGCGTGAAGTAACCTCTGTAAGAGCGTTGTATAAACCCTCTTTTGTTATTTTATACCTGCTGTTCAGGCTTTTAAAGGTATTCTTCCGGTCTTCCAGTGCGGACCTCAATTTTTCAATCTTTTTTTCCTGATTATCGGCCTTTTCCATAATTACCAATATCTTTTCTTCAACAGCAGTGCACTGCAGCCTGAGTTTGGCAACATTTTTTTCGGCCGTTTCCAGCTCCTTGGCGCTGCTGTTTTGACCTCCATACAGTTCCTCACTTGCTTTTTCAATCTTCTCCTTGAAAACTGCCAGTGCATCTTCTTCACAACGAATACTTTTTTTCACCAGTTCCAGTTCCCTTTTCAATCCATGTACTTCCTTCTGCCCTGCCTCAATCTCTGTTTTTAACTCTTTAAGCTCCCTGTATTCAGGAATAGACTTAATCTGTCGTTGTATTTTCCCTTTGTTTTCTTCGAGGTTCTGTATTTCCCAAAGGTTTGTAATATTCTTCAATCCCGTCACCCCTTTTTGTTTTTCCTATTTTTTATCTGATAGAATTTTTTATTCAATAAAAATAGAAGGCTATAGCCTTCTACTAAAAATATCCGAAAGGATCATTGTTGTTTTCCGAAACATGAACAGGTACGCTGTATCCCGCTTTGTCAAAGCCATTCCGCAGCAAACCGGCAACCCTGTCAACAACAGGAAATTCGGTGGCAAAATGCCCGGCATCCACAAAAGCCATTTTAAGTGCGAGAATATCCTGAGCTTCGTGGTATTTCAAATCACCGGTAAGAAATACATCTGCCCCCGCAAATGCGGCTTTATGCATCAAACTGGCCCCGCTTCCACCGCAGACCGCTATTTTCCGCACTGTCATATCCGGACTGCCGCCATAGCGCAAGTTTGAAATATTAAGATTTCTTTTAATACTTTTAAGCAGATCTTCTAAGCGCACCGCCTGGGGAAGTGTGCCCACCCTTCCAAGACCCATCCTTTGACCGGTGTTTTCCAGCCTGAAAATATCATAAGCGACCTCTTCATAAGGATGGGCTTTAATCATGGCTTTGACAACCCGGTGGACATGTTCTTCCCGGATTACCGTTTCCATCCTGAATTCATCTGTTTTTTCTAGTACGCCCACCTGACCGATAAACGGGTCACACCCTTCTGCCGCCTTAAAAGTACCGGTCCCCTGCACCGAAAAAGTGCAGTCCGAATAATTACCAATCCACCCCGCACCCGCCCTGGCCATGGCTTCACGGACTACATCCTCATAGCCCCGGGGAATATAAACCACTATTTTAAATAGTCTCTCAGTTTTATCGGGGTTTAATACTTCCAGGTCCTGAAGCTCCAACAGCTCTGCCAGCTCCTGGTTTACTCCTTCCCGGGCGCTGTCCATATTAGTATGGGCACAATATACGCTGATATCATTTTTTATCAGTTCAGCCAATAAGCTGCCATGGGCCAAATCACGTCTGATATGCTTTAGCGGCTTGAATATCAAAGGATGGTGCGAAACAATCATGTTTGCACCCTTGGTTACAGCCTCAGCTGCTGTTTGGACATTGATGTCCAGGGTTACCATGACTCCGGTGACCACACTCCCGGGGTCCCCGACCTGTAGACCTATACTGTCCCATTCCTCAGCAAGACTTTTGGGGAAATAATTTTCCATTAAATTAATTACTGTCTGGCATTTGAGAGCAGGCATTTTTCAATCCTCTCCAAAATCTCGATTTCCTGCCGAACTTCCCGCCTTTTTAACGCGGTTTTCGGCGAAGCGCTTTTTCCCATATCTAAAAAAATCCTATTATAATTATCCAATTCATTCCGTATTACTTTAATCAGGAGCGGGTGTCTTTTTTCAAACAGCCTCGGCCCCACTGCTACTATCTCCATATCCGCAGTCTTTTCATTTCCAGGGACAGCACAAATAATCTCATAAAGCCGGCCGTCTTCCTCAACAACATCCTCGTCCTCAATGCCCCACCCGTTTTTGACCAGCCACTGCCTTAACCGCCGGGAATCATTCATCGGCTGAAGAACCAGTCTTTTCAAGCTATGAGCAGCGCCCCCGGCATTTTCAATGATCTCCCGGATCGTGGCACCTCCCATCCCCGCAATAACAACTGTATCTACTTCGCCAGCATCGATTATTTCCAGTCCGTTACCCTGTCTGAGCCTTATTTTGTCCAAGAGGCCTGCTTCAAGAACATTTTTTTCAGCCATTTCCAGCGGGCCTTTGTTGAGGTCTCCGGCAATCACTTTCTCTGAAATGCCCTGTTTAATCAAATAAACCGGCAGTATAGCATGGTCTGTACCAATATCTGCGACTACGCTGCCAGTTGGAATAAATTTTGCAATTGTCATTAACCGCGGGGGAAGTCTCAATACATATCCCTCTTTAATGACCATTTTTCTAAATTCTTATCTCATCTTATTATTTTCCACATTTCACTGTTAAAAACCTTTTTAGAAGATTATTTTCTCATGAAATTAACTGATTTCTAAAATTTCTTTAATTGCCGCGTATTTTAAAATTATATTCCGGGCACAATACTGAACGTAAAGGGTTCATAACAGCCGAGCGAAGATCATTACAGGCTCTTAAAAGGGTCTGTGATGGTCGAGCAAAGGTCATTACAGGGTCTTCTCTAGTTTCCTTTTGGCTTCTTTTTGGCTCTGTAATGGCCGGAGCGCAGATTATTACAGGTCTCGTATGGGTCTTTAGTGGTCCGAACGATTACTATGGGCTCAAAAGGGATTTGTAATAGTCGAGCCACGATCATAATAGGTTCTGGAAGAGTTCTTTTCAGATTTTGCTCTGAATACGCGGCTTAGGGGTCTGTACTGGCCGAAAGGTCATTACAGGCTCGTTAGGGGCTTATTATGGTCTGACAAAGGTTGTCATAGGTTCCGTAAGGCTCTGTAGCAGCCGAAAGGTTGTTGCTGGGTCTGTAGGGATTTATGGTAGCCGGCGGTAGGTTGTTATGGGCTCTTTTTAATGCTTTAGTTTCCCGATAGCCTTTATTGTCTGATTAACCGGGTCTTCCACTGTCCAGATGGCTCTTTCGGTTACCGCATGAATTGCCCCGGCAGCACGGAACCAGAATACCAGAAACCTGTAGAGCGGCATAAAAATCACCCTCCAGGCATTATTCTTTAAATAATCCTGATATTCTCCATCTATGTGCTGATAGGCAATTAACAAATAATTAATATCAATGAACAAATAAACCAGGTATACAAAAAAGTTTGCCAAAATAATGAGTTCCATCGGATAACCAAAAAATATTAATAACGGGGTTAGAATCGTCCATACAATGCGCGGGAACATCAGGGTGTGGTCCACAAACAAAGTGCGGGCGGCATACGACCTCGCTAATTTCAATAAACCACCTTTATAATGGTCAACATATGATGCGATAACCTCAAGTTCTCCCCGCTGCCACCTAACCCTCTGGGAATACAGCTTTTTCAACGAAGGAATTGGTTCTACATACACCTTCGCATTTTCAAGAAACATAATTTTCTTACACTGATTTTTTCTGCGCAGTTCAAAGGTGAGTTTGGTATCTTCTGATATCGAATTCTGGTCATAAAGAAAGGTTTGCAGAAGACTCTTCCTGTTAAAACACGAAAAGGCTCCTGCCAGGGTAAACAAATTATTATGATGTGCCTGATATTTTCTCCCAATAAAAAATGCTTCCAGGTATTCAACGAGTTCACATGACTGGACCAACCTAAGCAGCAGGGATTTTTTTGATATCCTGCTGAAATCGATCATAATTGCTGCTGTGGCGCCGGCAACTTCCTCCTGCGCAAAAAGGGCCTTCACCGTCTCCATAAGCACATTAGGCCCAAGCTTGGTGTCAGAATCGATGTTAATTAAAATTTCGCTGCTGCCCAAAAAAATTCCCGTGTTTAAGGCCTTAGCCTTGCCCGGTTCATTAAGTTTAATCCATCTTAGAATCATATCCGGGTTTTTGTCGGAAAAGCTTTGAAAGACTGCAAGACTGCCATCAGTACTGCCATTATCAATTAAAAATAACTCGACTCTACCCATAGGATAAGTCTGGCAGGCAACTGATTCCAGACACTCCAATAATGTACTTTCCGAATTAAAAACCGGTATAACCACAGATATCTGGGGATAAAAACCTGGTAATCGGCCATCATTGGCATCATCCTTTTTTCTTTCCCTAAGTTCCCGCCAGGAAAATACAATGTGGACCAGAGCAATTACCCCATCAACCAAAATAGGAATCAGAATCCATATCCCCCAAAACACTATAAAACTGTAAAGCAAATCCCTGTTCATTATCTTTATCCCTCCAGGGACGACTGCCTGTCTATAAAGAACAGAGTTCTCCTGGTAAAGAAAAACCAGTACAGGACAATCATCATTAAAAAGAACACACCCCTGCCTAAGATGGTATGTGCCACAAAAATCGTATTTCTTCCTCCCAGAAAAATTGCAGTAACAATAAGCTGTACCCGAAGCAGGTTAACAAAATAAATAAGCATACTCCCTATAATCAGGGTCTCTAGCTTTTTTTTAAGATTAAACACCGGATAAAACAAAGTCAATCCCCAAAAAACGGCGCCTTCCAACAGACCCGAACACTCAGTTCCGATTTCCAGCGAGGTATAGCCGCTCATGAGGGTTCCGGTCATCAGCATAGTTCCTACATCAGCAAAAGGCATTACCGGAATTTTCATCACTGCATTAAAATAGGTTATTACTTTTATGGCTGTGCGGCTCAGTGTAGTTTCAATAATCGTCCCCTGGAGCATAAAAGCTGCCAAAACGGTAAAACCTATCGCCCCCCACAAAAAATAAAATACCCATATTTTGTTAGCCCTGAAAAAAACAACTCCACCGGCCCAAATGACTAATAAAGGAATATAATTAATTAATTCCATTAGCTGTCCCCTGTTTCTTTTTTAGCAGCAGCGCCCCTGCAGCAAGACCCATGGCCAAAAGCACACCCAGCAGCGGGTATCCCAGTACAGGCACCGGACTGTAAAGAATGTCGCCTTCATCCGGAATAAGGTCAAAATCATGCTTGTACAAATCAGCATCATCAAAACCGGGGTCCAGAACCCAGTCATCATCCTGCTTGGGATTATCATTGGCAATGAATGAGGTTGTTGCATAAAACCGTATCGACTGGTTAGAAATTATCCCCAGTTCCTCCAGCGGAAAGAAAAATTCGAACTGAAGCCCTTCGTCTTTGCCGGCTGCCTTTTCCCCCCACTTTCCAATAGTATGCCAGGCTGGACTGTTATTTTGGTCATCAACCCTGAAGACCTTTACGGCAACCATTCCTGAACCGGGGTCATAACGAAAAAACCCAATCTTATCTACAGATTCTCCATAATCACCGTTATCATTGGTGTCAAAAAATATTTTTCCAGTCATCTTATGTTTCTGGTCCTGCTTTGTGAGAGAAGGATATCTGATAATACTAAAATACAGGTTTTCACCGTCTTTGTCTGTACCCCAATAGAGGCGTCTGGTATCTCCGGCAGTCTCGGTCTGGTGAGAGACATTCATTATATCCCCTTGTGGGTCATCGATATACACCTGTGCCTCCCAGTCACCAAATTCGCCATCTGCAGCAATATTCTCTGCCGCCAATACAGCCGGTGGCAAAAACAAAGACACTGTGGTCAGAATCACCACTATGGGCAGTATCGCTGCTGCCTTTTTAACGGCTCCCCTGAGTTGCACTCTCAGCTTATCTCCCCATATTAGCCAGATGCAGCTAATAATCCCCAAAAGGGTCAAAATACCTCCCGCCTTTGTTGCCTCAGGCCACTTATTGACAATCTTCATCCTATACTCCCCCCCGTTCCCCTGAAATTCAATCAGGTTATGAATAATCCCCGTGACCGCTCCTTCGGGACCCTCAATTTCAACATTCATGCTGTCCAGGTAAGCTGCAGGAATAACCATGCTCTGCCCGGCGAACCTTTTGGGCAGGGAAAAGTCTATCAACTGATTATTTCCCTCCAGGACGTATCTGCTGAATTCAACTATTTCTCTAACCGGTGTTTGGCCCGGTTCCGTATGCAGCAAATTCCCGATCATGTCCAGGATAACTTCATCTCCCGTTAAAAACCCATAATAGGGAAGATTTAGACCCATAAAATAAATGTTCTGGTCGCGATATATCTTGTAACCCTCTATAGGACGTTTGCGGTCATAAAATGTTACCAGTGAAGAAACCTCGTCAACCCCTTCCAGGACAAAAGTCTTCCAGGGCAAACTCTCTTCCGGTATCGGCGCCAGTTTCACATTTTTTGAATTGGCGCTTATTACAGGAGCAGTTTCCAGAATTACGGGTTCTGCCACTACACCCAGAAACGAAGCCCTTTTGGAAAAAACATCCTCAGGCGCCCCGGAGAGGTCTATGACCACCCGTCCCCCATTTTGAACATATTCCAGCACCAAGTCTTCAGCCTCTTTTTTGGAAACCCAGTCAAAACCGGACAGCATCAGGGATTCATAATGCATTAGTTCTTCGATACTGTATTTATCTACTTCACTGTAGCGGCCCAGTTTAATCTCGGGATAAATCATGGCCAGATTTGGGGCAAATTTTCCTATGCCGAGAATCCGGTAGTCTGCACTTACCATGTACGGCCCGGCTTCTTTAACATAGAGGGACAATCCGTTTTCACTTCCCTGAAAAACGAAGCCAGACTGTCTGGCCTCTTCCCTAAATTTTCCGGGTTCCTTCACAGTCTCATCCAGTACGATTATATGTGTTGTCCCCAATTCTATCAGGCGGTCAAAGAGAAAATTGTACCACCCTTTTTCCAGGGATGTATTCAGCATCATCAGATTGTGGCTTGTTTGGGCCCCCTGCCAGGCAGCGCCAAAAACCTGTTCCCGGCCATGATCGCGGGAGATTATATAAGACGGTACAGAACCGGTTTTACTCAGGTCAAGAACAGCAGTCTTAAAAGACCTGTCATTTTTTGTTTTTTCAAGAAGTCTGGTGATTTCTTCCGGATAATCACGTGTCTTGATCATGTTGGTTGAAATAAGGCAGTCAGCTAATAATAATCCGAAAACCAGTACCAGGGTAACTATTCTTATAATTTTTCTTTGCTTCAGGCGCTCCTTTAAATTCCTAAGGTCTACACCCCCCAGAATTAAGAAACCGACTCCCACAGGGACAAAACGTTCCGGCCACAACAAATGACTAAGGGGCAGTTTTCCGTAGAAGGGTTTTGCTGCCGGTGTGGTTATTAGAAATATGCCCAAAGCTACAAATATACCGGCCTTTTGAAAAGGGGTTTTTCCTTTCCAATTATATACGGCTAAAGCTGCTAACAATAAGTATCCCAACCCTATGTAAAATTTTTCCGGGTCAGTCAACCGAATAAGAGGATTAAAGGAATGCAACGGATTATAGTAGTTGAGTGATTGTATCACTGCCTCCTTATCAATAGCCGCCACCCCGCCTATCTGACTGGGGACGAGCCACCAACCTGATATGGCAATACTTAAAACCAGCAGTAAAACTGTCTGCACAAATCTCTTTAAACCAGTACCGCGGAAAATGTAAAGTAACATAACAAAGAGAGTAACGCCAACAAGAAGTAACGCTGCAACCATGGCGTGTGCTAAGACAATCAGATTAACCACTGCAACCAGGGCCAGTATTTTAAGTTTTTTGTGCTGTAAATCTTCCTGCAGTTCCATAACCAGATAAACCAGGACAGGGAAAAAAGCGAAACCCAAAACCCACAGAGCATTGCCGGAAGCAAAGGCCATATAAAGATTATATGGTACTATCGGCCAGAGAAACCCCATGATGGCGGCACTTGATAGCGAGACATACTTCCTGAAAAGCAGCCAGCTCCAACTGCCGATTAAACTGGCCGTAAAGAGAAATGCAATTAAAGCCTCGGCAGCATTTCCGGTAAAGAAGCGGAAAACCACCAGACCGTAGTAAGCCAGGGGCGCCCAGTATCGAAACGGGTCGATGCCATTGTCCCAGGCAGGCATGTACCGGGGAAACCAATTCCCCTGTTGGAGCGAATCATACAAAAACTCTGTTTTATAGAGATGGGCCCAGGCATCAGACCCCCAGGGCCACGGCAGACTGCTGAACAGCACCGGAGAGTATAATAACAGGTTGAACCCAAATAAAACAGCCAAGGCCGCGATGGTGTGAAATGTGTCCTTTTTAGCAGGCGTGTCTGCAGTCTCCTGTGCTGCAGCCTCTTGTACTATAATCTCCTGTGAAGAAACATCCTCCTGTGAAACCGCAGCCTCTTTTTCGGCCCGGACAGTTTCTGCATGAATGCTTTGGCTACCAGGACTTTCGAATCCAGGATATAATTCCCCCTGGAGATATTCCTCGATCTGGCTGAGACTTTCATTCTGCAGGTCACTGACAGTAAATCCCCTGGTAGGTGATTCCTTAATAGTGAGTTGTTCCAGGATAAATCCGTGTCCTGACAAAAGTTCCCTGAATCTCAGGGAGAAGAACACACCAAGGTTTTCTGTGGAAGGATTATATCTCTGGAATTTTTCCAGCATGTTCAGGGTCTTTCCTTCAAAATAAGACAGATACCCACTGATAATCGTCTCAATCTCGGTGAACCCAATTTCCAGGTCAGGGCCCTTCAGGGAATCACTGGTAATCCTGAGGGATATCTCCCAGATGTGTGTATGTGGTTCTCCCTTGATACCGTTCATGGTCACCCAGTGCCTGGCAGAAAGAAAAAAAGACATAGTTAAATGAAGCTGCACCGATAGTCACTCCCAGCAAACCAATTCTGCACAATTTTTTTCTAATTATTTTTATTATCGTTTATTCCCTGTTCAAACTTAAGCATTTTTTCTGTATTTGTGTCGCTTTTTGCTGTATTAGTGTCGTTTTTGCTATTAAACAAAAACAATAAGACCACCGATATGGCGGCCTTACTTTTTTGCCCTAAATGAGAAAACAATATAAATGACTCACCAGGGCAACGCCCCTTTATACAAATTTTGCCTCGAGAAAAACCAGGAGACGCCATCTTTGGAAAAAACAGATTATCCCCTAAAAAAAGACCGCCCATGTTATGAGCGGATTTCACTTAAAAGAGAAACGACCCCTGAAAATAATCAAAGGTCTTATTACTAAATTTAAGTTAATTGCCTGAACACGATGATAACACATATCACTTACCAAGATAATGGCGTGTACTCAGGACTTACTGTTAACTCAATTACAGAATACATCATTCAATATCATTTGTCAACAGTGAAAATTAGTACAATCTAATTATATTAGATTACCGTAGCATCAATTGCCTATGCATGACACTAATATATAGTGCTTACCTAGAAAAAGGCATAACATAGGACTTAATGTTGATGCTACACTATATATTATTAGGAAATTAGTAAAAAAATTATTCAGTAAGGGGAAATCTAAATATATTTAACAAGTATCCGTTATCAATCATATGTTTAATTTCATTGTCGTAAGTGCCCTCTGTCAGTATATTAGAATAAAATAGGTTTGAAAATACATCTGCTACTTGAATAATTTTATTTTGACTAGAGTTAAAGTATTGTACAGAAATATCATCAACAATATCCTTACCTGTTGATAGCTCTGTATTTAAAAATTCATTTAATTGATGCTTGGCTTCAGTTTTTAGATTCCGTTCATCTATGTTTAAAACCCAATTTCTGTCAACTAATATGCCCCTGTTGTTCAGATGCTCAAAAGCTAATTTTAGAACATAATTAAAAGCTCTTGCTTTACTTTTGTAAAGATTCTGGCTGGCCTTTGAATTATCTATCTTTATGTAGAAAACCCTAAAGTGATTATTTCTACAGAAATAGCTCACAAATTCCCTTTTCATGTCTGGTGTAAAAGCAGAACCTTTTAATTCAATAAAATCGTTGCCATCAAACATTTTGCTGTCTGTATCTATCGCTTTTAGTTTACTAAAATTTTTTTGAATAAACCTTTTGTGAACTCTCTTCAATTTTTCAGGTTCTTCAACAAGTATTAGAGTAGTTATAAAATATTTATTCTTTTTTATATGCACCTCGTGGGTCATACTTCCAGACTCATCGATATATATATTAGCCATATGTTACCTCCATCACCGTCAAATCTTGATTTTCGACAAAATGAAGGAAACTCCTGCCAATATTCAAGAATTAGTTTTATTCCTCTGCACCTTCAATATATTTACCAGGAAGCCTTGCCGGCATCTATTCCCGGCCTTTACAAGCAGGGAGTCGCCCGCCCCTAAGGTTTTACTGAAATTATCACCGCCCTCAAGAGGCTGTTCAACATTCGATGACAGGATCGCCATGCCTGCGGGGCTCCGCCCCTTGCCATGTCCCCTTTTTGTTACCGGTACCCCGGGCTTCCTCCAGAAGCCCGCCGTCCCGACAAAATGGGGAGCCCCCTGACTGCCGACATCCTCCCTAGGCCCTTACAAGTAGGATGTCGTCTGACCCTGAGGTAGAAAAATGGCATTTGACAAGGCGTACGGTCTGCCGCAACCACAGGCGTACTGAAAGTACTCCGAGGATTGCGGCTGACCGCACAACGCAGCCAAATGCCATTTTTCTCTGCTTGCACACGCCCACCAGAAAACACAAAAAAACACCGATTCATCGGTGTTTGTGTTTTCTGGTGGGCGATGACAGGATCGAACTGCCGACATCCTGCTTGTAAGGCAGGCGCTCTCCCAGCTGAGCTAATCGCCCGTTTTATATGAAAATTTGTTATTTGTTATAATGGTGACCCCTACGGGATTCGAACCCGTGTTACCGCCGTGAAAGGGCGGTGTCTTAAACCGCTTGACCAAGGGGCCATTTTTTTTATTTATGGTGGGCCCACCAGGGATCGAACCTGGGACCAACCGGTTATGAGCCGGTTGCTCTACCGCTGAGCTATAGGCCCATCTTAACTTGCAGCGATATCGGATAACGCTGAAATAGCCAGAATTTAAAGAATTTAAATGGCTCCCCGGGTAGGACTCGAACCTACAACCTACCGGTTAACAGCCGGTTGCTCCACCATTGAGCTACCGAGGAACGTGTCACAAGTGACAAAACTTATTATACGACAGATTTAATTTTCGGTCAAGAGTTTTATACAAGGTTTAAGTGAATTCAGTGCAAGTTATCTTAACCAAATTACTGCTATCTGGAGTATGCTCTCTTAATCTAAAAAATCTTTAAGTTTTTTACTGCGGCTCGGATGGCGTAGTTTTCGCAGCGCCTTGGCTTCAATCTGCCTGATGCGCTCCCTGGTAACCCCAAACTCCTGCCCCACTTCTTCAAGGGTCCGTGATCTTCCGTCATCAAGCCCAAACCTCAGCCTCAATACTTTTTCCTCACGCGGGGTAAGGGTCTCCAGAACATCTTCCAACTGCTCCCGGAGCAGGATAAATGATGCAGCTTCTGCCGGAGCAGGAGCTTCCTGGTCCTCTATAAAATCACCCAAATGGGAGTCCTCTTCTTCACCTATAGGTGTCTCCAGGGAAACAGGTTCCTGGGCAATCTTCATTATCTCCCTGACCCGTTCAACCGGTATATCCATCTCCTCAGCAATTTCCTCAGGAACAGGCTCCCTGCCAAATTCCTGAAGAAGCTGACGTGACACTCTAATCAGCTTGTTAATAGTCTCCACCATGTGTACCGGAATCCTGATGGTCCTTGCCTGATCGGCAATTGCTCTGGTGATTGCCTGTCTGATCCACCATGTAGCGTAAGTACTGAATTTAAAACCCTTCTGGTAATCAAACTTTTCAACAGCCTTTATCAGGCCAAGGTTCCCTTCCTGAATGAGGTCCAGAAACAGCAGTCCCCTGCCAACATAACGTTTGGCAATACTTACTACCAGCCTCAGGTTTGCCTCTGCCAGCCTTCGTTTGGCTTCTTCCTCACCTTTTTCCATCCTTTTAGCGAGTTCTACCTCTTCTTCAGCTGTTAGGAGGGGGACTCTGCCGATTTCTTTCAGGTACATGCGTACAGGATCATCTATTCCTATGCCTTCGGGTACGGAGAGGTCAACTTCTATTTCATCTTCCTCACCTTCGGCTTCAATTTCCTCACTATCGAGGGGTTCCAGGTCCGGCACTTCAGGCACAACTTCAATACCAGCGCCTGCCAGTTTGTCATAAACATCTTCTATCTGTTCAGGAGTCAGTTCAACTCCCTGCAAAGTGTTCATTATATCAGTATATGATAAAATTCCCCGTTTTTTCCCTTTATCAATTAATTCCTGAACTCCTTCGATCTGAACGATATCCTTTGACATGTACTACCCCCCTTTCATTTGGAATTTACCACTAATTTCTCCAGTTTAAATTAACTTAGAATATTCCAACAGGAGCTGCTTCCTGAGTTCCTGGTCACGTGCTTTATCTGCCTCTTCCATCCTTTTTAACAGTTCCTCACGTTTTTTCCGTATTTCATCTTCTTTAACGGTCCTGATACAGTCCTCAATTACCTGGTTCATATTCTCCCTTGGTATCTCCATAAGGATAAGTCTTTTCAGAACCTGTGTCGCAGATTCGTCTTGTAAACGATCAAAAAGTACTGCCGGTTGATAATCTAACTCATTTTCAACAATTTCATTCAATAAGTTTACAATATTAAGATATTCCTGCCTTAAACTAAAATGAACTCCTATTTCTTCCTTTACTTTCAAAAATATATTGCTATCATTTAACATTAAAACCAGTAGTGATTCTTCAGCTTTTGACCTGGCATCCTCGTCTCCGGAAGCAATTTGGCCCAGAACACGATTATCGTTATTATTCCTAGCGTCAGTAATTTTATCCCGTTTTGACCAGGTATTTCTTGCTGTCCGAGGCTTTTTTTCAACTTCGGCCCTGACTGCCTCCGGGCTCAGGTGAAGCCTTTGGGCCAGCCTCATAATGGCTTCGTTTTTCTCTATTTCATTTGAAATATTCGTGATACTAGGTATTACTTCGCTGGCAATCTTGAATTTTCCTTCTAAAGTTGCCATATCATATTTTTCCAGGGCCCTATCTGTATTAAATTCGCTGAGTGTCTGGGCGCCTTGCCTGACAACCTGAAGAAACTCATCCGCCCCGTGAGTTCTGATAAATTCATCGGGGTCTTTTCCATCCGGGATACTGACAACGCGAACCCTGCAGCCCAGGTCATCAAGAAGCTGCCAACCGCGCATTGTGGCATGGACACCGGCAGCATCAGCATCATAAGCCATAATTACTGACTGAGAGTACCTTAGCAGGAGTTTACCCTGCTCTCTGGTGAAAGCTGTGCCCAGTGAAGCCACTACATTGGAAATCCCCGCCTGATGGCACGTTATAACATCAAGATATCCCTCAACTATTATAGCCTGGTCCTCGCGCCTGATACTTTCAGCTGCTTTGTTTATTCCATATAGTAGATGGCTTTTGTTAAAAAGAATCGTTTCAGGTGAATTCAGGTATTTGGGAACACCGTCATCCAAAACACGGCCTCCAAAACCCACCACCTTACCACGGATATCCCATATAGGGAACATCACCCTATTTCGAAACCTGTCATAAAACCCCGGTTTCCCTTTGCTGCGGGCCAAAACCACACCCAACTTTTCCAGTTTTTCCGGAGCATATCCCTTCTTATTTAAAAAATGGAGCAGACCGTCCCACGAAGGTGGGGCAAAACCTATCTGAAATTTATCTATTGTTTCCTCTGTTAATCCCCTTTTTTTCAGGTAATTCCTGGCTTCCCCGGCAACCGGGTGATTCGCTAATATATATTGATAAAAATCCTTAACAAGTTCATTTATTTCATATGCCTCATTAAGCTCTTTTAATCTGGCGTTTTTTACAGGGTCTTCTTCTTCAGAGATTGTAATTCCGGCCCTGTTGGCAAGAAACCTAACAGCTTCAGGGAAACTAATTTTTTCCCACTTCATAATGAAAGAAATAACATTACCACCCTCACCACAGCCAAAACAGCGGAAAATCTGTTTGTCCGCGCTGACCATAAATGAAGGGGTTTTTTCGCTATGAAATGGGCAGAGGCCAACATAGTTATTACCCTGTTTTCGAAGTCTTACATAATCCGAGACCACATTAATTATGTCACTCGAAGCACGCACTTCATCAATTACTTCTTCCGGAATAAACACCTTCAATTTAACCACCCTTTTTCCGGAATCTTATTGTTAAACCATTCGCCAAAATTATCTGTTATCCTTCCGGAGGGTTATCACCTTGTAAAATATCCAGATTATTCCGAGCCTGCTGTTTGACTAATTTCCTTAACACCCTCTCAAAACTCTGCCGATCCGCTTCTGTCAATGCTTTGGGGCCTTTGGTCCTGCCACCGCCTCTGCGTATTTTGACATCAATATGCCTCTGTAACAGCAGCCTGTCTATGTTGTCAGACGTAAAAACAAATCCCCTTGATGAAACCGGTATTGCTCCTCTTGCCAATGCCAGTGAGGCCAGTCCATAATCCCCTGTAACCACAATGTCTCCGGCATCAGTATGGTTTATCACGGCCATATCCGCTGCCTGAGGAACATTATCAACAGTTATTACCTGCACATCTTCATTATCACAGGAAATAAGGTGGGAAATACTTGCCACCAAAACGACAGGAGTCCCAGTATCACCGGCTGCTTTAATAATTATGTCTTTTACCGGACACGAATCAGCATCTACCAGAATTTTAGGAGTTGCTCTACTACTATTCGAGACCACATAGAATTTTCCTTCCTTAAGCGACAAATTTTTTAAAAATTTCGGAAACTCATGCCAATTAACCAAAACAATAGTATTATATCCATTTATTAGTTATTTAAACTATTGGTCAAGCCATGGGTTGGGGAGAAAAAGCTTTTTGTAGGTATGCAGAGCATATCCGTCTGTCATCCCTGCCACATAATCACAGGCTGTGCGGGCCCCGGTACTTTCCGCCTGCATTTTTCGCAGATATTGCGGAAGCGCTTCCGGGGTTTCAACATAATAGGCAAAGAGCTTTTGAAGTACCTTTTTGGCCTTCTGTTCCTCTGTTTTGGCCTCTGAGCCTATGTATACCCTGTTGAACAGGTAATCCCTCAGGCTATTCATGGCTTCCCATACCTCAGGACTCATACTTATTTCAGGACTTTCCCAGCTGGAGCCAATCATGTCTGTGACCATGGTGTTAATCCTTTCATTGTGCCTGCTGCCCAAAACCATGATACATTCCGGGGGAATATCTTCCTCGGTGATAATTCCACCTCTGAGGGCATCATCGATATCATGATTAATATATGCTATCCGGTCAGCTGTCTTGACGATACGGCCCTCCAAAGTTATCGGGTCTGTTTTCCCGGTATGGTTCAGAATGCCGTCCCGTACTTCCCGGGTCAGGTTCATGGGCTCTAAAATGTCAACAACCCGCAGGCTCTGCTCATTATGTTTAAATGACAGCCCAAAGTCTGCGAGCACTTCGTCAAGGGCTTCCTCACCGGCATGTCCAAAGGGAGTGTGCCCTAAATCATGTCCCAGCGCAATTGCTTCAGTCAGGTCTTCATTCAGCCTGAGAGCCTTGGCAATTGTGCGGGCTATCTGAGCGACCTCAAGAGTATGGGTAAGCCTCGTCCGGTAATGATCACCGGTAGGAGAAATGAAAACCTGTGTCTTTTGTTTCAGCCTGCGAAATCCTTTGGAATGGATAATCCGGTCACGGTCACGCTGGAAAGCCGTTCTGACAGGGCATAGCTCTTCCCATACCTCCCTGCCTCTGCTAGCAGAACTGAGGGCAGCATATTGAGAAAGCTGCTGCTTTTCCATTTCTTCAATACGTAACCTGATTTTCATAACGGAAACCACCTCACCCGCTGCTTACCTCACCCGCTTACCTCTTCCGCAAAGCCATCGTAGCTCCTGCCAGTTCAGCAACCCTGCGTCCCATGATAGCTGCTCTCTCAAGTCCGAAACTGTCTTCAGAAGAGGGCTTTTGGGCACAGGCTCCCAGGTGTCCGGCATCATCCTCAATGTAACCATCCCCGATAACCGTCATTCCCTGGACTAACATCATATCCTGAATGGCCCTTACTGTTGTTTCCTGGCCGCCGAAACGCGACGCACCTACACTTACAGCTCCGCCCACAACATTTACCAGGGCCTTTTCCTTACGAAGCACCCTTGATTTATCCCAAAATCCCTTGAGCTGTGCAGAAACAGTTCCAAAGTATACCGGACTGCCGATAATGATACCATCAGCCCTACGCAACAGGTCAAATGCTTCTCCAAGATTATTGCCCCTGGCACATACACCCTCACATACAGGTGAGCAGTTATTGCAGAAAGGCTGGGCAACTCCCTTCATGGCATCGGTAATATGGAGCACCCTGGTCTCTGCACCCATGCGTGATGCAGCTTCCAGGGCAGCATTAATCATGTTTACGGTATTGCCTTCTTTTTGGGGACTCCCATTCAAACCCACTATTAACAACGTCTAACACCTCACAATTCAATAATAGAGCTCTTCTCATCAAGTGATGCCGCTTTCGAATAAAACAGCGATAATTTATATAGTATTCGAGGAAGTTACAGATGTTCCTGCAAAACAAAGGATCTAATGCAAAAAATTCCGGACCCTCCGCACTTACTTTAAATACCCTTTCAGAATACTCACCGCTTCGGCAACCGTCCTGGGCAGCGCTTTCCCCTTAAACCCATCGAAGTGGCTGAATACCAGTGAAACCGTGGGCAGCTTTAAATTTGCTTCCTTCATCAGCGAACAATCCCCAAGCAGCTCTGTCCCGCCCTGGGCAAGGGTGGCGCCGTGCTTAATGATAATAACTGAATCGGCCCACTCTGCAGCCATATCCATATCATGAGTGGCCACAATCAGTGTTTTGCCGCGGCTGTGAAAATCCCGGAGAATAGCCATCAGCACTTCCTGCCCGCCAGGGTCAAGATAAGCCGTAGGTTCGTCCAAGACGATGACCTCCGGGTCCATCGCCAGAACTCCGGCAATGGCAACACGCTTCTTTTGCCCAAAACTAAGGTGATGTGGCGCTTTTTCTCTTAATTCCCACATACCCACAGTATTCAGGGCATCAGCCACCCTGTGTTCAATATCATGCCTTGACAGGCCCATATTCAAGGGGCCAAAAGCCACATCATCCCAAACCGATGTGGAAAACACCTGATCATCAGGATCCTGAAATACCAGTCCTACTTCCCGGCGGATCACCGCCTCAGTCTTTTTATTCACCTGACGGCCAAACACGTTGACCGCACCCTGCTGAGGAAGGTTTATCCCATTTAAATGCAAAAGCAGAGTAGATTTCCCGGCCCCATTAGGTCCCAACAAGGCTACCCTGGCCCCTTTTTTTATGGCCAGGGAGATTCCTTTCAGCGCCATTGTCCCATCAGCATAAGTATATCTTAAGTCACTTATTTCAATAGCCGTCACTACAAAAGCCCTCCCTTATCCAGCCCTGTCCAACACCAGCAGTACTGCAGCCACTATGCTGATAACCGCTGCCAGCAGGTAGTCTTTCGGGCCGGCTGCAAAATTACTCATACTGTTCATCTTTCCCGTAAACCCTCTGGAAATCATGGCAATATAAACCCTGTCACCGCGTTCATAGGCCCTGATAAACATGACCCCTACCATCTGTGCCAGGGTTTTTACAGTTTGGGAGTGCCATAGATTCCGGCCAAGGACAAAGCCCCTGGCTCTCCGGGCCCTGGCCATCCTTTTTAACTCATCAATAGTCACAAATATGTACCTGATGGTAAACTCCAGCATTTGTACAATAACGGTGGGAACTCTAAGGTCACTCAGGGCCTTCATCAGATTATTGAACCTGGTCGTGGACATCAAGGTTACAATCCCCAATACAGATGCCAATGCGCGTAATAACAGCATCAGGGCTCTTTCTAAGCCCTGTGAGGTGGCAGAAATCCTAATAATACGCAAATCCGCATTCCAGACCGTGTCCCCAGGGGTAATGAAAGGAAACAATATAATAAGCATTCCGGCAAAAGGAATGACCCATGTAAGCCGGCGCAGCACATAACCTACCGGTATGCGGGAAATCAGCAGTACAAGCGCCCAGAAAATAACCGCCACTGCCAAAAAACGCGGCTTTGTCAGGGTTACTGAGACGAAAATGAAGAGGATGATTGCCAGTACCTTCACCCGGGGGTCCATAGCATGAAGTGGTGACTCCAGTTTGGCAAACTCATCCATATGAATATGCTTCATTGATATTTACCTCTCTTATTTAGCCTGGTACAGCCTGCATAACTGTTACTTATTATATCACCGGAGCCCGTAACACAAAACATATTTTTGGAAAATTGAATAAATAAAAGGAGAGGACTACCCTTTTCAAAATAGCCCTCCCTATATAATGGAGCGAATCTTCCTTTAACTGAAACTGATTCCCTTAGCTGTGCCTGTTTTATTTAACTGTGGCCGCACCCGTGATTGTGCTGCTGATGTTCCCCATGATGACTGCAGACTGTCCTTTTGGAAACAAATTTACCTTCCGCAAAAGCCTCGGCGGCATCCTTAACCGGCCCCGCAGCGCCAAACAATACCTTTAACCCCCGGGACTCCAAACCACTAATGGCCCCCTGCCCGATACCTCCGACAATCACCACCTCAACATCCTGGTTCTTAAGGAAATCAGCTATTCCTTCATGCTGATGCTGTAATCCCGAAGCAGAAACAGTGTTGATGCCGACAACCTGATTACCGTTGTCAATTTCAATTATGGAAAAACTTCTGCTCTGCCCAAAATGCTGGTTTACCTGCCCATTATCGTCAGGTATAGCAATTTTCATGTTGTCTCCTCCTTGGAATTTGCCTGATTGAAATAATGCAACTTCATTTACTTGTACTTTTACTGCGCCTTTTTAATATGCTCAAAACAGCAAATAAACAAACTGGTTTTTGGGCATACGCTAATTATTTGTTTTTATTATATAATACTGCTGTTAATTTGTAAACAACTATTACTTCATTCTTTTATGACAGCACTTTGAACAAAAATCACCCTTGAGGTTCCGGCATTGGATAACCTCTGAGCCGCAGCGAGGACACTTATAGCCGTCTTCATCTGCATCATTATAATTTTCATATCTCTCTTCCCAGCGTTCCTCGCACTTGGGACAAAAAACCTTACAGACATTCCGCGTAAAATCTCCGCCCTGCACCTTCAGCGCCTTTCCCTCAATAAGGGCGGTGGCAATCTTGGTGCGTGCGTCAGATAAGATACGCTGAAAAGTCTGCCGCGAAATCTGCATCCTTTCGGCACACTCGTCCTGGTTAAGGCTTTCAATATCCTTCAGCCTGACTGCCTCTATTTCCTCCACCTTTAAAATTTCCTCCTCCAGGTCACACTTGGGCCTGCCGGCAGGAATAAAATGGATATTCTGTGGAACAAATTCCACTATGCGCCATTTTCTGGGTCTGGGCATCTTATAACCGCCTCCGATATACTGACAGATTCATACATCAAATATTATACTATAATTATCGGCTGACAGCTAACTTTTCTAAACCATTAATTGCAATTTAGTCGGGAAAGCAGCCAGGGACACAACCGTGTCCCTGGAATAATCTATTTGTGGCCGCCACACTCCCCGGCATGCATATGTTCAGTACATATACTGCCCGTAGAATGCAACTCCCCCTTCAAATACTTATTCAAGACTTCTTGATCTGTACCCCGGGCTCCTGAAATTACAGCAATATTGTTCTGGTTAAACAGTTGGACAGCCTTGGCCCCGATACCACCGGTAATAACGCAATTTACGCCTTTACCGGCCAGAAATTCGGGGAGAAATCCAGGGACATGCCCTGGGTTATCAATTACCTGTAAATTAGTTATCTGGCAATTATCTATATCTGCCAGGCAAAACCTTTCACAGTGGCCGAAGTGTTCCGAAACCACATTTCCTTCCATAGCTACAGCAACTCTCACTTGAAAAAACCCTCCTTATTTTCTGTTATATTTAGCATCTTAAACAAGAGACAATTCTTTACTTAAATTAGCCCAGATTTTTTTGACAGCTCTTCCGGCAGCGCTGTGCGGAACCCGTACCACCGGGATGCCCCGGTTTATTGCCTGGCCGACCTCCCTCTCAAAGGGAATACTGCCCAGGACCTTAACATTGCGCTCTCTGCAGTGATCCGAAATCTCCTCAGTTATGCCTGCATTCAGGTCATATTTGTTTATGCAGACATAGGCCTTTATCCCAAAGTGTTCTGCCAGGTCAAGCACCCTTATCAGGTCATGTTTTCCCGACAACGTTGGTTCTGAAACCACAAGTATGGCATCACACCCGGTTATTGATGCTATGACAACACAACCTATTCCCGGAGAACCGTCAATTATTACGATGTCATCCTCACCGGCATAACCTGAAGCATTTTTCCTGACCTCTGTAACCAGCTTCCCGGAACCGTCGGCGCCGATATTAAGCCTCGCATGAGAGAATTTACCCCAGGAACTCGCCGACAAAATTGTTTTGCCTGTAATCGCATCTCTGATAACAACTGCCTTATGCGGACAGATGAAAACACAGGCAGCACATCCTTCACACTTTAGTTCATTTACGGAAAAATCCCTAATGGCATCAAACCTGCAGACAGTCAGACATTTTTCGCACTCCTGGCACTTTTCCCGATCAATCTGAGCAAGTTTCGAACCATAAAAATCCTTTTCGCGGAGGACCTCTGAATCAATAAGTAAATGCAGGTTGGGGGCCTCCACATCACAGTCGGCAATTACCTTGTTTTTTGCCAGTTCTGCCAGGGAGGCACAGACAGTTGTTTTTCCCGTACCCCCTTTACCACTTACTATGGCAATCTGTTTCATGAGATAACCCCCTCCAGTTTGGCCATTAAGTCCTGAAACTGTTGTTTCAGAAGCATATCCTCCTGGATCAGCAGCTTTCCGGTTGAATATATCTGGGCAACTCTTTTACTAAAGGGCAGTTCCATCAGAATCGGAATACCTTCTGCTTCGCAGTATCCCCTGATGATCCGGGAACTGTCATCGGCCTTATTCACCACCACACCTGCAGGAATATCCAAGGTTCTTATCAGATTTACTGCAATTTTCAGGTCATGCAGCCCAAAGGGAGTCGGTTCTGTAACCAGAAGACAAAAATCGCTCTTTTCAACAGCTGCAATAACAGAACAGGAAGTCCCGGGAGGGCAGTCAATAATCACAACATCCGCAGTTATTTTCCATATCTCTTCTATTATCCTGTCAATAACAGGTACGGCCATAGGTTCACCTGTTTTCAGCACTCCGTGGATGAACACATTATTATTGAACTTTCCTCGTTCAATTACACCAATTTCCCGCGGGACCTCGCTAATGGCCTTTTCAGGGCAAACCAGGGTACACAGGCCACACCCGTGGCACAACTGCAGAAAGCTTAACAGATTATTCTTCACCTGGGCCAGGGCATTGAACTGGCACCATTTGCTGCACTGGCCACAGGCCAGACAGCTATCTTTGTCAATGCTGGGAACCATTACATTGACTTTTTCCCTTTGCTCAATGGCAGGATTCAGGAATAAAAACCCATTTGGCTCCTCAACATCGCAATCGATGTAAGCCGTTTTGGGCCCGGAACAGGCAAGGTTGGTGGCCACCGTAGTCTTACCGGTACCGCCCTTCCCACTGAGAACTGATATTATCATTTCCCCTCAGGGCCGCCTCTGCCCGTGTCCTCTGCCACGTGGGCCGTTTCTCATTCCTGCACCGGCCCCTCGGTTCATTCCTGCTCCGGTTCCTGCATTCATTCCTGCATGTGCCTGTCCGGCCTTTGTTATTTCACTAAGCTTGCCACTATTCAATTCTTCTATTGCCTGTTTTGCATTTAGACCTGTTCCATCATAAATTTTAATTCCTGAGGCCTCAAGAACCTCAAAAGCATTGGGCCCAACATGCCCGGTGATCAGCGCTTCCGCCTGGTTGTCCACCACAAATTGGGCTGCCTGAATTCCTGCCCCCTGAGATGAATTAACCGCAGAATTTGCCGTGCAGTCAAAATCCATGGATTCGGAATCCACTGAAATAAACCATTCACACCTGCCAAATCTGGGGTCTACCCGGGCATCTAACTCCTTACCCTCTGTCGATATTACTATTTTCATAACACTTCATCCCCTCAAATATACCATGTGCTTTTTCAATCAAAAACTTCTGATTAACAGAGCTCTTTCCCAATATCAGGCCCGGGGCTGGTAACATATATCTTCTCGATATCGATTAAAACAACCCCTTTTGCCCTAAGCTGGGGCATTATACTCTTAACCATTTTTACGCCTTCATCAAAGAGTTCGCCATTTGTCTCAACTCTTGCATTTCCTTTTAACTGGTAACCCTGAAGTGTGTCCATATCCCATACAGATACAGCAACCTTTGGGTTCTCGGTGATGTTCTCAAGACTCTTATCCATAAAAACATCAATCAACATTACCTGGCTTTCGGACAACACCTTGCCAAAAGCTATTGAGACCACATTGGGATTACCGTTCACATCTGCAGTGGCAAATGCCCACCCCTTTGATTTTTCAATTACTCCTTTAACCTCATCAGTTAATCCGGCCATTTTCTTTCTCCCCCTTTAATCAACAGTCTTTTTTGTTCAGTTCATCTGTTCAACCGTATCAAAGGTTTTCACTATACCCTCCATAACCCTATTTATCTCTGATTTTTCCCTGGTAAAATCTTCAATTTTCCCCTTATCACAGAGTTCTACAAACCTTGGCTCCAGCGGGAGCTGCCCCAGTAATGGCACTCCCATTTTACCCGCCATTTCCTCAGTACTGTCCGAGCCAAATAGCCTAATCTGTTTTTTACAGTCCGGGCATTCCAGGTAAGCCATATTTTCAATTAACCCAATAACGGGAATGTTCATTTTGTTAGCCATATTAATCGATTTCCGGACGATCATTGAGACCAGGCTTTGTGGTGAAGTAACCACAATAACACCATTTAAAGGCAGGGTCTGCATCACTGTCAGAGGTGCATCACCCGTCCCTGGCGGAAGGTCCACCAGCAGATAATCCAACTCACTCCAGCCCACTTCTGTCCAGAACTGCTTGATGACCCCTGAAATAATTGGTCCCCTCCAGATTACCGGTTCTTCTTCACTGGGCAGTAAAAGATTAATTGAGATAACCTCTATCCCCAAACCGGTCCCGGCCGGAACAATTCCCCTGTGTCCGTTTTCCAGCTGCCCGGCCTGCAGCCCAAACAGCCTGGGTATACTTGGCCCGGTAACATCAGCATCCATTATCCCCACACTGAATCCTTTTTTCCTCAGAGACGCCGCCAGAAGACCAGTCACCGAACTCTTCCCGACACCTCCCTTCCCGCTCATTACAGCAATTACATTTTTGATTTTCTGCAGCTCCTTTAAGGCTGCAGGACAGTCCTCACCTGTGCACTCGCTGCTCTCACTGCATGTATTACATGCTTCTGCCATATGGCGGTTCCTCCCTTTCAGAATCAGTAATATTTTGAGCATATGCCCATATAAATATTACCCCATTTTTTGGTTTTTGTCAAATGCCCATAACTAAAAATGTCAGGGCCCATTGCAAAAAATCGTTTACATAGAGAAATGCCCCCATAGAGGTTCTCTGTGCAATAAGAGAACACTGACTTTAGGGACATTCCCGGATTAAAATTCATTATGATTAAAGTCTATTATTTATAAGCCGTTATTTATCATCCGCCAATATTGACTTCACTCCCTGGAGTACTTGTCCATAAGAGTTTACAATAATTGCATCATGCCCTTTTACCGGCGGTCGTTTTATAACTACTACCGGTATCATCAATTTCAGGGCCACCGAGACCTTGTTGTCTGTCCCTCCGGCGCGGCCGCTTTCCTTTGTTACCACTACGGAAGCGCCATACATTTTAAAGGTGGCTCGGTTCATTTCCCTGGAAAAGGGCCCCTGCATGGCCACGATATCCCGGGACGGCAGCCCCAGGGACCGGACCTTTGTAATTACCTGAGGGTCGGGAAGCACCCTGACAACAACTCTTTTCCCGGCCATGTCCGGGTGGCAGAGAAACTGTTCCAGATTAAAGCTTCCTGTAGTTAGGAAAATGGTATCTCCCATCTCCGCGGCTTTCCTTGCCGCTTCCTCCCACGAATAGACCGCAAAAAGAAGGGGGTTCTCCGGAAGCTGTACTTCCTCCCTGACAAACCTGAAATAAGGAATATTCCGGTTACTGCAAAACTCTTTGGCAAACTTAGAAACTCCTTCAGGATAAGGATGGGAAGCATCAACAATCAGCCGGAATGGATTGATTTGAAATATTTTATTAAAAGCCTCTCGAATCGTGTACTCCCGGGTGTTTTCCATCATATCATTATGTAAAATAAGCCTTGCACCATGGTTTACCACAGTTGCGGATAACACCTTATAATCCTTTGAGATCAGCAGAGATGTGATCTCTCTCCCTTCCTTTGTTCCTGAAATCACCAAAATCATTAATTATCTCTTCCTCTCCAACATTTGTGCCGTGATTAATAATGAGTTCAAAAAGGCTTTCCCGGTTACGCGGTAAAACGACCGCTTTGGGTAAACAGCCTTTTATCAGTAGCACTTCGGATACCTGTACCAGCCATGGCTTTTCCAAGTCTGCTTTCTTAATCAGTATTTCATTGGTAAAAACCTGTTCCGGAATCCCCTCTCCGATGACCTCACCATTGCTCAATACGAAAATGTAATCTGCCCATGAATAAGCCAGGTCAACATCATGTGTTGACATCATGATGGTTGTACCACCGCTATTGATCCGGTCAAACAACTTCACCGTCTGCTGTGCATGTTTGGGATCAAGCCAAGCCGTTGGCTCATCACATATAATTACCTCAGGCTCCATGACCAGAATATCTGCTATTGAAACCCTTTTTTTCTGCCCATAGCTCAGCATATGGGTAGGCTTCTCCTTCAGCCCGGCAACTTCTGTTGCCAACATTGCCCGTTCCACCCGTTTTCTTACAGTTTCTTCAGGAAGTCCAAAATTAAGGGGGCCAAAGGAAATCTCCTGGTATACACTCGCTGAAAACAATTGGCTGTCGGGGTCCTGAAAAACAATCCCCACATTTTTCCTCAAATGCAGCAGACTTTTTCTGTCATACCTGACTTCTTTTCCGTCATATTTCACAATACCCTGCTGTGGTTTCAGAATACCGTTGCATTGAAGGAACAGGGTAGATTTCCCAGCACCGTTGGAACCAAGGACCGCAACCTTCTTCCCTTTGGGTATTTTTATATTTATACCCCTAAGGGCCTGTGTCCCATCGGGATATGTATATATCAGGTTTTCAGCTTCGATGATGTAATCAGACAAATTTATTCACCTCCAGCAGGACCGCAGAAATTATCAAAAACGTTTCTACAATAATTATCAGAGTTATGTTAGCTTTAGAAACAGGGTATTGCGGGACCAGCACATTTAATTGCCCGGTATAACCTCTTGCCGTGAGAGTGGTGAAAAGCTCCTGTGAGCGATGCAGCGACCTGACAAACAGAGCAGCTGTAAGACAGCCTAAAGAATTCATAGAGTTTTTGAATGAAGAATATCCCCATCTTGAAGACTGGCTTGTATAAATATCTTCTGCAGTTTTCAGCAAAACAAAAATAAACCTGTAAATTATTTCAGCCAGCTCAATAAACAAGGCAGGAAGTTTGATTTTTCGCATCATCATGGCTATTTCCACAAAAGGTGTTGTTAATGACATAAAATACAGGCAGGAAACCGTACCCAGGGATTTAAAAAACAACCTGGCAGCCGCAAGCAGTCCCTCAGGAGTAATGCCCAGGGTTATTTTTAGCATTTTTATGCTGACTAACCACTCCGCTGCATTTGCACCAACCACGGTATCACCCGCAGATACCGAAACAGCAACTGTCATCACCCCAACCAGCAGGAAGGAGAAGGGCAGGAACACCAGCCTGAGGTAAGTTTTAACAGGAATCCCGGCAAGCCCGACAGTCACACCTGCCATAAGTAAAATTATAACTGATGATATTGTCACTGATGAAAAAATCAGGCACAAAATCATAGTCGTCAGGGCAAAGGCAGCTTTTTCGGCCGGATGTACCTTCCGCAGCTTATTGGCATATGCAAAACTGTCAATTTTTAGCATGTATTTCCTTTTCTTCCGCCTTTTTTCTTCCCCTGACATAACCGATGTAATACCCAATAAATCCGGCTCCCAAAGCTGCCTGAAGAGCAAACAAAAGGCTCTCGATTTCACCGCTGGGGGGTTCCCACAAGGATGAAAACCATGGCTGATAATCAGGATTAATTTGGGTAATCACTTCTTCAGCCTGACCATCGGCACCCCCGAATTCGGCTCCGCGGTTCATAAGCAATGGCACAACAGCCAGCAGCACTACCAAAAGAATTAGGATCAGATTTTTTCTCACTGCGACACCTCCTCAGTGATAACAGATAATTCCAGTAGTTCCTGCCTGCTATAAGTAGTCAGCACATTGAAAACTACTACTGTCAGAATTCCTTCCATTATGGCCAGAGGAAGCTGAGTCACCGCAAATACGCCCAGGAACTTTGCCAGGGCAGCGGTAAAGCCCCCACTCTGCAGAGGAAACGCCAGGGCTAGTTGAACTGATGTAGTTATATATGTAAGCATGTTGCCGGCAGCAGCAGCCAGAAACACTGCCAGCCAACCGGGGGCGCCGATTTTCTTAAGAACCCGGTAAATCACAAATGCTGCTATGGGGCCGACCACCGCCATCGAAAAGGTATTGGCACCAAGGGTGGTTATACCGCCATGAGCTAAAAGGAGGGCCTGAAAAATAAGTACAACACATCCCAGGACCACCATAGCCAAAGGGCCGAACATTATCGCCCCCAAACCTACTCCCGTAGGGTGGGAACAGCTTCCGGTAACCGACGGTATTTTCAAAGCCGATAACACAAAGGCGTAGGCCCCCGCCAGACCCAACAGCATTTTAACACTGGGCGCAGCAGTAACGGTTTTTTGAATTGAACGCAGTCCCAGGATCAGAAAAGGAATAGTCAGCACAAACCAGAAACCGGCCCAACTCGCCGGCAGAAAGCCTTCCATGATATGCATGGCAAAGGCATTCTGCGGGAAGGTCAGAAGAAGGGCAGCAGCATACAGGATTATGAAAACAGGCAGTTTTATTTTTTTCAAAGAGCTTTTCATAATTTCACTTAACATCCTCATTTGATTTAACCTCCTCAATTCTTATTTAATATACCTCCATAATTTGAAACAAAAACCCCGGTCATTAAGACAGTGACCGGGGATTAGCTTTAGGCTAAGCCTAAACTGACCACCTCCCCAGAACAAATTGACAGTGTGGCAGAATAGGCATCGCTGATTGTTTCCGCTGTCATCACAGGAGTAAGTATAATACCTCTTTTTACACCCGTTCTGCGGTCAAAAAGCGTTTAAACCTTGTGTTTATTAAGTTACACCCCTCAGGGTATAACACCTACTCAAATATATAATTATTAAAAGCCCATACCGGGTAAACTAAAAATTCCCTCAACACGACTGTGTGGAAGGAATAAAAAACACTAATACTGTAGTCTTCCTCCCCATTCATCGTGGGTACCGGCGGTAAGATTAAAGCAAGCAGGTCTCCTGGCTCAAGATCACTGCCCAAGCTGCGCCTTCCCGGTTCCCCGGTGGCATTTGCAGCAGGACTCCCTCTTACAGTGGCGGGACCGCGCCGGATTTTCACCGGCTTCCCTTTTCAATTCTGTCAAACAGAATCACTTGCTCATCTATATTCTTTTAATAATTGTATCATGACTGCAACTGGACTGTCCAGACAATTTTGCTTATACTTTCCAGACCATCATCCCTACTGTGGCTTCCACTTCCTCCCTGACTACACCGCCGACGGCTTCAGAATCGACTACTGCCTTTATTTCGCGTAATATCGCGGAAGTTATCTCTGTATATCCCGAAATCCAGTCCTTCAGTTTTTGAGCTGTATCCTCCACAGATTCTTCATTAACCCAGTGTGTATGAAAAAACCTCAGCGCCGGAAAATACCCCATGGCATAAACAATATTTAACGGGTAAATGATATCCATGGAAGTATCTGCCCGGATACCGCCGAACACCTGCTGCCATAGCTTCTCCTGGAGGTTGTTGCGGCGCGGTCCGGCAAATTTACTTACATAGCAGTAACCTTTGGAGGCTCTAACCACCTTATCCAGTGTTTCTTGGTCATTAACCCCCGGGGTCATTGAAGCAAATACCAGGTCAAACTTACCGTTCCAGCCTTCCCGCTCAATATCGATATCTTCCCAGGGCCTGTTGATACAGGTGATATTACCAATACCTTGATCCGAGACACGTTTCCTCAATATCTCAAGCATCCGGGAAGCCGGTTCAAGAGCCCATACATGTTCCGCCTCCATAGCTAAAGGTACGGCATAATTCCCGGGACCGCAGCCAACATCAAGTATTTTTGCACCTGTGACCCTGACCCCTGAGGATCCGAGAAATTCAAATACAGCCCTCTGCCTGCTGCTGTTTTCCCCCTTGACGGTGTTTTTGGCATAGCTCTCGGCCCGGTTGTTCCACATTTCTATTTTCCTCCGGGTTTGATAATCAGACGCCTTTTCCCAGGCTGTGACCCAGTACTTCAAATGTCTTTTTCTATCTTCTTCCCAGGCTCCTGCTGCAACCATAATTTTGTCACCACCTTTTGTTAATTATCCCAACTAGACGCTCAGCCGCTTGTTGTTATTTGCCGGGAACCCGCTGTTCAACCCGTACGGCAGCGCCGGAGCAGCTGCCAGCAGCCTTCGGGTATAGGGGTGTCCGGGAAAAGAAACAACTGCACTGGCAGGTCCGTCCTCTACGATGTGGCCGTCCTTAAGCACCACTATCCGGTCACTGACCTTCCTGGCCAGGGCAATATCATGAGTAATAAAGATTATACTTAACCCTCTTTTTTCCTGCAGGTTAAGAAAAAGCTTGAGGACTTTTGCCTGGACACTGGGATCCAAGGCAGATGTTGGTTCATCTGCGACCAGCATTTTAGGTTCCAGGATCAGAGCCCTGGCAATAGCTACCCTTTGAGCCTCGCCGCCGCTAAGGTGGTGTGGATAGGTCATCAGGAACTCGTCATTTGATGGCAGTTCCACCTCATCCAGTACCCTTTTTATCTTTTCTTTCCGCTCTGCGGGACTGCCCATCCGGTGGATGTCCAGTGGTTCACTTACAGCTTCCAGCACATTCTGCCTGTGGCTGATAGATTCTGCCGGGTTCTGATAAATCATCTGAACTTTCCTGTAAAATTCTTTATCTCTTTTGCCAACAATAGCTCCCTCCAGATATACCTCCCCTTCAGACTGACTGTGGAGTCCCATCACTGTCCTGGCCAGTGTCGTCTTGCCAGAACCGCTCTCACCTACCAGAGCAACCGTTTCTCCCTCTAAAACAGTGAGATTGGTCCGGCTCAGGGCTCTGACACGACCAAACGCAGTGCTTAGACCACGGGTTTCCAGCAGGGGCACAATCCCGCCCCGGTGACAGGCAATCATCCACCCACCGGTTTGCCCGGGTGCAGAGCCGGCTTCCCCAGGTTCTGGATGTGATTCCCTGCATATATCAACCCGCTGAGTACAACGCGGTTCAAACGGGCAGCCCTGCTCAGGCCTGGACAGCCTCCCGGGTATCCCCTGAAGGTCTTTGGTACCGTTCATGTCAGGATATGAGCGGATCAAGCCACGGGTATACGGGTGTCTTGGGTCTGCCAGGAGGGCCCTAGTGGGTCCCGCCTCTACAATTCTGCCTCCATAAAGGACTGCCGTCCGTTCTGCCAGCCTGGAAGCAGCAGCCAGGTCATGGGTCACTACCAGCAAGGCACACTTCTTGCCAATCTCCCTAAGCAGCTCTATTATTTCTTTCTTAGTCACCGGGTCAAGTGCCGAAGTGGGTTCATCCAGTATTAATACCTCCGGATTATTTGCCATTGCCATGGCTATCAGGGCACGCTGTTTCTGCCCGCCGCTGAGTTGATGCGGATATAACAGGAAATGAATAGTAGAAAGCCCCACCCTTTTAAGCATGTCACCGGCTTTGGAACGGGCTTCGCGCGGACTCAGCAACCCATGCTCAATCATTGGCTCCGCTACCTGTTCCAGTATATTGAAAAGCGGATTCAAAGCGCTTTCCACATTCTGAAACACCATGGCAATCTTGTTCCATCTAATCCGAGCCATTTCCTCTCCCCTCATTGATAACAGGTTTTGCCCCCGATACCTGATCTCTCCGGAACACCGACCATCCCCCAGGCCGATAATGCTTTTGGCCAGAGTTGTTTTACCCGTGCCGGACTCCCCTATCAAAACAAGGGATTCTCCCCTTTGCAGGGTAAAGCTGATGTCATTTAGAATCAGATTTTTGCCGTACTTTACCGAGAGGTTTGTCAGACTAAGCATGCTTTTCCCTCCTCAACCTGGGGTCCATGGCCTCTTCCAGTGAATAACCTATCAGGGTAAAAGACAACACTGTCAGTGACAGCGCCATCCCCACCGGCAACAGCCACCACTGCCAAACATCAAGATAGACGTATTTTAATGAGTGATAAAGCATTTTTCCCCAGCTTACTGTCATCGGGTCGGTGACCCCCAGAAAGGACAGCCCTGCTTCCATAAAAACCGCGCGCCGCGCCCCCCTGATAAAGTTTGCTGTTAACACCGGACCGAGATCAGGAATAATATGCCTTTTTATTACATACAGGGGTCCGGCCCCAAAGGTCCGGGAAGCCCTGACATGTATCTTTTCTTTCAGGGCCAGGGTCTGAGCCCTGATTATCCTTGCACCTGCCGGCCAGCCAAGCAGTGACAGCAGCAAAACAAGATGAACCATGCCGGGCTGGATATAAGCTGCAGCGATAATTACCACCAGCATTGGCGGGACTACCAACAGACCGTCAACCAGGCGCATCACCAATTTCTCATAATGCCCTCCGATTAACCCGGCAGTTGCCCCGGCAGCCAGGCTGAGCGCTGTAGCCGCAAAAGCCACTGCCACCGCTGTCACAAATGATGTCCGGGCCCCGTACAGCAGGCGTGACAGGATATCCTGACCGACATCGTTGGTTCCCAGTAAGTGCTGTCTCGAAGGGGGTTCCAGCGAATCGGGTGTCTGTGCGAAAGGGTCAAAGGGTGCCAGTACAGGCGCCAGAAGGGCCGCGCCTACCACCAAAACTAAGAGCGCCATTCCGATTCTCCCTAAACTGTTTGTCTTAATTTCTTGCCAGTAGTTGATATGCATGGCTTCAACCTCGGATCAATTTTTTTATAAAGTACTTCCATAAACAAATTCGTAATTAACACCATAATTGTCACTACCAGAAAGACACCTTGCAATACAGGGTAGTCTCTGGCCTGCAGCCCTCTTTGGATCAGGAGTCCCAGCCCAGGATAAGAGAAGACCGTCTCAATAAACAAAGCCCCGGTTACCATTCGGCCAAACTGTATTCCGATATGAGTAATCACAGGCAAAAGTGAATTTCTCCCGGCATGGCGGTATCTGACTACCCGGTCCCTGAGTCCCTTTGCCCTGGCGGTAAAAATATAGGCCTCACTCAAAGTAGTCACCATAGTATTCCGAGCCAGCAGAAAGGAGCCTCCCAGGTTCACCAGAGCTAGGGAAAATGCCGGCAGAACCAGGTGTTTAGCAACATCGAGAACTATAGCCAGACCTGTATATCCGGCATATGGGGTCATTGCCCCCGCCAGTGGGAAAACATTCAGGATCACCCCAAAAACAATTAGCATCACCATCCCGATAAAGAAATCCGGGAAACCTTCCAAAAACATGATTCCTGTGAGCAAAAGCCTGTCAAACCTAGTTCCGCGTCTCCAGCCTGATTCCATCCCGGCAATGCTCCCTGCCAGAGCAGATATCGTTACTGCCGTTCCCACCAACAACAGGGTCCAGGGAACAGCTCTTAAAATAACTGCTGATACAGCCTCATTATAGTAGTAAGAATAACCCAGATCCCCCCTTACCAAAGCCGCCAGGTATCCCGAAAACTGCTCCCACAGCGGCTGGTTCAGGGCAAACCTATTGACCAGTTCTGCCCTGGTCTCAGGAGTCATGTGAATCAAGGCTTCTTCACCATAGATGGCTGTCAGCGGGTCTCCCGGCATCATTCGGGGGAGAAAAAAATTAACTGCCAGGATAATCAGAAATGCTATTATATAGTTGCTTGAATCCTTTATTCTAAACACCGTCTTACCCCCTAATATCAGTGAAAGCAGCCTTGTTCAGGAGAAGAGGAATCCCATAACTGATACCCTTTGGAGTATTGAAAAACTTGACTTTCCCATCATGAGCATAGTACCAGTCAGGATAATACAGGGTCAGAAAAGGCAACTCCCGGGCAAAAAGCGCCTGGCTTCTCCTGACCTTTACCTCCCGCTCCCCCGGGTCAAGAACAGTAAGCTGTTCCGTAAGCAGCTCATTAAGTTCCCGGTTGGCGTCATATCTGGCGCTAATAAAAGTTTGGTCCAGAATCACCTTATTAAGGATTTCCGCATCCCCCCCAATACTTCCGTTCCCTGACAGGGCAAGATCGAACTTCCAATCACCGACCATGGTATCAAGGGTCTTTGGCTCCATGCTTTTCAGGTTAACCCTGATGCCGGCTTTCTCCAACTGCTGTTTGATAAACTGTCCATCTCTCTCATACTCAGGAGTAATCAACATCTCCAGAGCCAGTTCCTTTCCGTTTTGCGTAAAAAAGTCATGCTCACGGTGGTAGCCCTGTGTGGTTAACAGTGCAGCCGCCTTTTCGGGGTCATAGCCGTACTGTGCCACGTCCTGATTATACCACTGGGAATCAGGAGACAGCAGACCGGGGCTTCCTGCCAGGGCATAGCCCCTCTTGGTATTCTCAACCAGCGCTTCCCGGTCGATGGCAAATGCCAGAGCATGCCTGAACTCCTTGGCAGATAAAGGATTTTTCCTATGGTTTATCATTAATTTCAAGGCCCAGTCATACTTGGTTTTAATTACCTCGAAGCCTGAGCCTGCCAGTTGATCTTGCATTTCAGGCGGAATTTGGGCAAAATTAACCTCCCCCCGTTCCATGGCCGGTACAGCCATCTCATTACTGACTTTGACAAATTTAAGCTCCTGTACCGCCGGACACCCCAGGTAATAGTCCCGGTTAGCCGCATAAAGGTAGGTCCCATGTTCCCTGCTGTAGTCCAGCAGCTTATAGGGTCCGGTGCCGACAATCGCTTCCGGTTCAATAAACTCTTCCGGGTTGGTGACATCTTGCCAGATATGTTCCGGAAGGATGGGCAGGGCTCCGGCAATATTATTGAGAAACGGGGCGTACTTTTCACTGAGATAGATCTTCACTCTGTATTCATCAATTACCTCAACCTTAGAAATCTGTGAACAATCAATCATGTTATAAGGATGTTTCTTCACATATGCAAAGGTGAAGGCAACATCTGCGGCGGTAAATTTTTGTCCGTCATGCCACTTAACATTTTTATTGAGGTCAAAGGAGAAAGAGTTCTCCTCCGAGTTATAGTGCCATTTTTCTGCCAGAGCCGGTATCTGGCCTTTTTCGTCCTTCCATACCAGGGTGTCAAATATCAGACTCATCCTGATATAACCCGGGCCGCGCCGGTAATGGGAATATGGTGAGGGATATCCCCAGTCTCCGGTTGGGTCAGATATTGTGTATGTAGGGATTGTCTCTTCCACAACACTAAGATTTGATGCCTTTTTCGAATCAGCTTCCGGTTCTCCGCCACACCCGACTGCAATTAACCCCGCTGCCCCCACCGTTATTACAAAAAGAACGGCGCAGGCAATAAATTTCCCTTTCTCCGGTAAGGTTTTCCATCCCATTAATAACACCTCTTCTACATTTTAATCGGCAGCGAACAAATAAAAAGACCACGAAAAATCATGCCGGTTCATCCGGCCTGACCTTCATGGTCGTTATCCTGGAGTTTACTGGTCAATAAGTCGCCTTAGAGGATACCTTCCTAGTATCTGCTAGCTTTTACTTATTACCACTTTAATTATAACATCCCTATCTCTTTTTTAAAAGGTCAATTCAAAAAAACAGTCGTCTCCCTTAGTACATTTACACTGTAAGCACACTGTGCTCTTGTGGCCTGTTGGTCAGCATCAAACCCCGGGTAAAGCAAGCCAAGGGTTTCAGCCGCCCGAATATACCCTGCATACCAGGTGTCACCGGTGACCGCCTGCGCTTCTTCCTCGTGACCGCCCGCCCTGACCAGCATTGCCGCTACCTGGGCTCCGGTGATGTTTGCCGTGGGAGCAAAAGTGGTTTCACTCATTCCCTTGATATAACCCCTTTCGACAGATGCAGCCACTGCCTGATTAGCCCAATGGCCCAAAGGCAAATCCCTGAACCGGGCTGTTGTTGTAGTCATCTGCCCCTGCAAGTTCAGCCCTTTAACCAGGATTGTGGCAAATTCGGCCCTGGTGACAGGATTGTCAGGACGAAAGGTGTTGTCAGGATAGCCGTTAACCACACTGCTTTCCACAAGGTCTTTGACAACCGGATAGGCCCAGTGACTTTCCTGCATGTCACTGAAAATGCCGCTTTGCTGTAATTGTCCCTGTGCCATACGCTGGAATGCAGATGTACCGTTTATGTAATCAGCCAAAGCCATCACCGCCTGTGCTGTGGCCTTCAGGTTGGAACCGCCCCCTTCATAGTGGGCAAATCCCCCATCAGGCTGCTGGTAATCAAGTAATGCCCTTAATGGGCTGCCGTTTTGTGTTGTCCAACGTTCGGCCTGAGGGTCAAGTCCCAGTGCCGTCAGTCCCTGGATAACTGCTGCCGGTGACTCAGATGTCTCCATGCTCCAGGCTGCAAAACCGCCACTCGGCTGCTGGTTATTCTTCAGGTATTCCAAAACCTTCACCACCGGCTCACTGCTGTCACTCTCGCCCAAAACGGCAAAAGCAATTAGAGCCATTCCCGACATGTCAATATCACTCTGTTCCACTGTTGTATCTATACTGTATCCATTATCGGGATTTATGTGCGCCGCCAACCAACTGCTGGCCTTTTCCTCATTCATCCCTTCAATTTTGGCAGCCTTCATAGCAATTATCCCCCAAACCTGGGCATTAACCAGCTGTTCACCAATCACCTGTTCACCAACTGCGTCAGCAAACTTTCCTGAAACAAGCTGGCTTTTGGCCAGAACATTAGCATAATTTACTCCTTCCGTATTTGAAGGGTCAATGCCAAGAGCAGCCAGATTCAATATTACTCTTTGGTAGTCGGTATTTCGGCCATACTTTAATAAGGTTCCTGTGCTCAGGTCCGCAAGCATGGCATCCTGTGCGCTTCTGTCTCCAACCGACCATTCCGGGCCAGCCAGGTCTTCCCCGGCTGCACTGAGCCCAATGGGCGCCCAGTCCTCAAGCAGGCCCCGGAACTCCTTGGCTTCATAGTATTCATGCAGGTATTTAACCCCGCTGTCGAGGGCCTTTCGTACCTCTTCCGGAGACACCCGTGTACCGGCAAATGCGAAATCTAATCCCATTGTACCGGCAGCGTAGATTGAGCCCCCGGTTGAAGCAGGCCCTGCATAAATTGCTGTGCAAACCAAAACCAGTATCAGTACGGTTCCCACTAACTTTTTGCTGTATCTGGTGTACTTCTTCATGGCTGTTACGCTCCTTTAAACAATTTACGTTAATCCTGGCGAAGTATTTCCCACTTCAGTCTATCAGGCAACCTTTCCACCATCATTCTTTTTCGGAACCTCATGAGAACCCGGATAAACTGGGGTCCTAACACAAATGCAAAGAGAAAGTTTCCGGCGGCATGAATCACATCCATTGGCAGGCTAGTGACCTGTGTCGCCCAAAAGGAATCCCAGTCCAACGGGTAGACAAAGGTGGTCCAGGTGTATATATTCATCAGCCACCCAAAGAGGAAACCCCATGCCAAGGCAAAAAAGCTCAGTTTAAGCCGCCAGGCGGTCAGCCTTCTTGCTTCTCCGAAAACACCGGCCGGTCCCTTTTCGGGATGATTAACCTTCATTACCTTACCAAGTAAGCCGGCAGTTACTCCGGCAAGGCCCCAGGCCAACATTTGCCATGGGGTCCAAGGCCCCTGTCCCAACATAAAGTTGGATACCAGAGCTGCAGTTGCCCCTACCATAAATCCCGGCTGAACTCCAAAAACATATCCTGTTATGATAACTAAAAAGGTGGTCGGCTGCAGGCTCGGAATAGCCGCAAAAGGGACCCGCCCTGCTGCTGCCAGGGCAGCCATGGTGGCAATAACCGCCAGGTCTTTGGAATTAACCCGGTGCCTCTCAAACCGGAAATAGAAAGCTGTCATCACAAGTATCATGATCAGAGTAGAAATAATGCTCCAGTTCACAGAATCGGCAAGGGAGAGTCCCAGCCCCAAGGCTGCCGGAATCAGGATAACCGCAAGAACCAGGGCCGCATAAGAGAGGGCCTTAACTGACTTCAACCGACAATCCCTCCCACCGGCTTAAAGCGTCATCCACAGTAAGTACCCCTGTCTCAAAACCTCTGAACAGCTTCTGTATCTGGGGACTGTAAAACACGCCTCCGCTCAGCACTTCATATTTATCCCCATCAGCCACAACCCTGCCGTCAAAGAGGAGAATCACCCTTTGGGTATAACGGGCTGCAAACTCAATATCGTGAGTTATCATAACAACTGATGTTCCTTCAGCGGCAAGGCCTTGTAAAAAATTTCCCAGACGCTGTTTCAGGTTCGCATCCAGACCCCTGGTAGGTTCATCCAGCAGCAGGACCTTGGGGCCTGCCACCAGCACTGAAGCCAGGGCAACCCTCTGCCGCTGTCCACCACTTAGATCACGGGGGTTTTCATAACGATATTCCAAGATACCCAGCCTGTCAAGCACCTGTTCTATTTGTCCCTCATCAGCGATGCCCAGATTATCCATGGTGAATTTCAACTCTTCATCTACTGTATCATGAAACAGGTAGTCATTGGGATTCTGTCCCAGGTAACCGATGGTGGCAGCTATCTGGTCAATCCTCAGGCTTGCTGTGCTGCGCCCGTCAACAAGGACCGCCCCCCGGTCAGGCTGGAGAAGGCCATTCATGGTTTTAATCAGGGTACTCTTCCCGGCGCCGTTTTCACCCAGGATCACAGTAAATTCTCCAGCGCCTATTTCCAGAGAAACACCCTTTAAAACCTCATCTCTCTCTTCATATCTAAACCACAGGTCATGGAGCTTAACCAGTGACCCGCCCACAGTTTCCCGATTACTTATTTTTTTGCCCAACCGCTCCCAGAGTTTCTTTAACACCGGTTTGGCGGTTTTGGAGGGTTCATTGTCTTCCCGAGGTCTGAATCCCATCCCGGAGAGCCTTTTGCGTCCCTCCCTTACTGTCAGGGGAGGCCTGTCACTTCCCGCACAGCAGAAGAATTCTGTCACCGGGGGGAGGATATACCGTTTATTCCTGATTGCCCATGCTGCAGCCTCCTGCGGGGTACCCTCATTTTTGATTTGTCCCCGGTCCATGACAATGACCCGGTCTGCTATATGAAAACACCGGTCCAGGCGCTGTTCTACCAGGACTATGGTCAATCCCAGTTCCTCATTCAGCCTTTTCAGGGTATTAAATACCTCTTCAGCCGCCACCGGGTCCAGCTGTGAGGTTGGTTCATCCAGCAGCAGCACTTTTGGCTGCATTGCCATTACAGAAGCAAGAACAACCTTTTGTTTCTGCCCTCCTGAGAGGTCACTGACAGAAGTATCCTTTAACCCGGAAAGATCAAAAAAGTTAAGTATTTCAGCAACCCTTTTTCTCATATCTACCGGGGACAGCCCCAGGTTTTCCAGCCCGAAGGCAATTTCCTGTTCTACTCTTGTTTTCACCAACTGCTTTTCAGGATCCTGGAATACCATACCCACATTCCTGAGGAGCTGCCTTCTATCCATCCTGTCTATGTCCCTGCCCCGGAACAGAACCCGACCGCCTATTTTCCCGCCATAGAAATCAGGCATCAGTCCGGCAAGGGCCCTCAGCAGGGTTGACTTTCCACATCCCGAATCACCCAGCAGGAGAAGGAACTCCCCGTCATCCACATTCATACTTACCTCGTCCAGAGCCGGACGCACCAAATCGGGGTAAATGTACGTCAAATTCTCCGTCCTATAAAGCTCCATCCTTTATACCCCCTTGCCAGTGCCGGCGGTACGGCCAGCATTATTGACAGAATAATTAATACCAAAACTTCTTCTCCGCTTCCCGGCAGGTCGCCCACCCGGGGATAAAACTCATAACTGCCTGCCCCAGATAATAGTCCGGCCATAGCTGTCAGCAGCGCTGCTGTAACTGCGACGGCGATCCAGGTATCCCGGGGACGCCAGACCTCTGTCACATAGCGTGTCGGCGGTCCGCTCCCAAATGCCCGCGCCTCCATAGCTTCTGCCGTATGCCAGGAGTTTTCCAGAGATGTTAGGAGCATTACCCTGAGAAAAGGAATCCGTTTTTTCCACCGCTGATATATCCCTCCGCTATCCAGGTTAACTCCCCTGGCCCGCTGGATATCGGCCACATTTCGCGCCTGAGCCGCCATGCCCGGTATCAGGCGAACAGTAAGCGCCAGCACAACTGCCGATTTCCTGGCTACCCGGGAGACTGCTGACATGGCCCGGTCAGGGTCCATCATCAGATTATACATCGCAAATACTGCAATCAGCAGGAACATGCGTAAAGCCATGTTCAGTCCGTAAAGCACCGCTTCCAGGGAAATATCCATCAGCCCGATAACCGGTATCCTGGGCCCGTGCCAAAGGATTGTCTGCCCTTCACGGCTTAGCAGAGGATTGATTACCAGGATAAATACTGACATCATCCCGGCAATTTTACCATACCCTTTCAGAGTTTCCCGCCCTTCCAGTTCAATAATGGTCCAGATTATAACAGCCAGCATGGCAGTAAGATATAGGGGGTTGCTGTAGATAACCGCCAACACCATTAATAAACCTGTATACAGAAATACGGTAACCGGATGCAATTTTTGCAGAAACAACCCCCTGTCCCGGTAAAAATACATATTTTTCACCTTCCCTGCATTGCTCAAGTACTGCCTTCACCCGGCATCACTCAGGTACTGCCTTCACCCTGCCTCCGGTTACCAATACGCCAACTTTCCGGCTCAACTGGGCCGGGCTGTCACAGATAATACTCACTGCACTGTTAAGCCCGGTGGCATCGACACCTGTTACCAGCCAGAGGGGATACCGGTCCCCCAGTCCCCGTCCGGTAGCCACAACAGCTCCCGTACCGGCTTTATATACACCTGCTTCATTGCGCTCATAATCAAGGGCAGTGAAGCTATCCTTGGCGAAATCAACATATATGCCGGTTTTCCGGCTGTTTTCATTGAGCTCAGCAAAAAAACTGCCTTTTTCCAGTTCAGGCCACAGGCCGACAATCACAGTCATCTTGCTCCTTTTGGCAGGGTCAACACCGGACAACGCTGATAAGGCTACCCGTGGCGCCCCCTGGCGCCTTAGTGCTCCGGCGACCTTTTCGGCCTGGGCCTCAGATCCAGGTGCAAAGGCAACCAGGGTCCCTTCATTTCTGCCGTCAAAACCATTTACAAAAGGCTGGGGATAGGCCCCAACAACCGCAGTGACAAATGAGCCGGAGCCCCAGTCATGATAGTCCCACCATATCCGGTCTCCTGACAGGGGGATGTAGTCACCTGCCCCTTCAGCCACCATAATCCCATTTACCCAGTAAAACCAATCCATTTTCCTACCGCCGAACAGCTTTCCGGTATAGCCTGACTGCAGGCCGTTAATGGCGTTTATGAAGCCTCCGCCATAGGCCGTATCAACCTCAAGGTTTGCTTTGACAATATCCAATACAGAAACGTTCCGGTTAACTGCAATCTGTTTATCAAGTAAAACTGATGAAGAAAAATTCTGGGTCACCCAAAGGGCTGCTTTGTCTCCTGTCGCCTCAGACTCGTTTTTTGCCGTGCCATCGGGTTCTTGTGCGGATACTGCCCCAGCAGGCTTATCTTGCGGACTGCCCGCTGCAGATCCGGAGTTATCCCTAGCTGTCTTGCCGGAGACTCCTCCACCGGAAGCCCCCGCAGCCGCTGTTCCGGATGCACTGCCCACCGCCGCTGAAGTGTCCTGCGCCTGACCGTTGGCATTTGCTGAAGAGACTCCACCGGCACCCGAGCCTGTTTCATTAGAAGAGTTCCCGCCTTTTTGAGCTACCGCAGCCCCTGCAGTGTCCAAAGCTTCCTTCCCGGAATCCCCGGAACTGCATCCCGCAGCGCCAAATATGAAAGCAAGTGCAATCACTAAAACCCAAAACCTCTTCATACCGGATCCCCCTCGTTAATTAATTACCAGTTTAGTTCCAGCATTCGGTGGATAACTACCGCACATTGAGCCCTGGTAGCCTGACCGCGTGGGCGGAAG